>JAFNYE010000231.1 GCA_017383345.1 Alistipes sp.
AGCCACACAACCTTTTGGTGCTCGATGAGCCCACCAACCATATGGATATGCGCTCAAAGGATATTCTCAAGGAGGCTATTCGCAAGTTTGACGGAACGGTGGTATTGGTATCACACGACCGAGAGTTTCTTGACGGCATAGTTGACAAAGTATATGAGTTCCGCGATGGTGGCGTAAGAGAGTATTTGGGTGGCATTTACTACTTCCTCGAAAAGCGCAAGTTGGAGAGTCTGCAAGAGATTGAGCGCAAAGATACTCCGACTCAAAGCAATGCTACGGCTGCACCTTCACAGGGAAAGCTCTCATACGAGCAGAAAAAGGAGCAGGAGAAACTTATCCGCAAGCACCGTAAAGCTGTTGAGACCATTGAGCAGCAGACTGCCGAAGTGGAAGCTCAGATTGCCGAATATGATGCTAAATTTGCAGTAGCAACCGAATATAATTCAGAGGATTACAAGGCATACGAGGCTCTAAAACAGCAACTCGACCATCTTATGCATGAGTGGGAGAAGGCGGTTTATGAGTTGGAATTAGTAGAAGGATAACTATCTAAACTTGACAGCTGCTAAAAAAGTATTATCTTTGCAGCAAAATATTTAACTATGAGCAACAGCAACATCGTTTTCGGTATTCGCCCCGTAGTTGAGGCTATTGAGTCGGGCAAACAGATTGAGAAGATTTTCATTCGCCGAGGTGCAGAGGGTCAGCTAATGAGCGACCTACGCGACCTTTGCTTCCGTCATCGTTTGCGTGTACAAGAGGTACCTGTAGAGAAGCTCAATCGTCTTGTACGCGGCTCACATCAAGGTGTGGTTGCCCAAATAGCCGAGATTGAGTATGTCGAGGTTACAGATATCTTGGAGCGTGTACCAGAGGATGAAACTCCGCTTATCGTGCTCTTTGACGGTGTTACCGATGTTCGCAACTTCGGCGGCATAGCTCGTAGTGCCGAGTGTGCCGGTGCGCACGGCATTATCACATCGCTCAAAAGTTCGGCACCGGTAAATGCAGAGGCTATGAAGTCAAGCGCAGGTGCTCTCACACGCATACCTGTTGCTCGCGTAGGCTCTGTACGCAACACTCTCAAGGCTTTGCAAACCGAAGGTTTTCAGGTGGTAGCTGCAACCGAGCATAGCCGTAAATTGATGTACGACGCTGACCTTCGCAAGCCTACCGTTATCATTATGGGCTCTGAGGAGAAGGGTATCTCCAAAGAGGTACTCAAGCTTTGCGACGAACAGCTGGCGATACCTATGATTGGCGCAATAGAGTCACTCAATGTTGCCGCTGCCGCAGCGATTATGCTCTTTGAGGTTGTTCGTCAAAGAATTGGCGACTAATGGAGATTAATCACGCGACAAAGAGCGATATTAACGCCATAATGGCGTGTATTACCGATGCGCAGTCACTACTCAAAAGCTGCGGTGTTGATCAATGGCAGGATGGCTACCCTACCGCCGAGATAATCTCTGGCGATATTGAGCGAAGCGAGAGTTATCTACTTACCGATAACGGAGAGGTTATTGCAACGGTTGTAATAAGTTTTGCCGGCGAGCCTACATATACCACCATTGAGGGTCATTGGCTTAATGACAATAGCTACGCTGTAATACATCGCCTTGCTGTAAAGGCAGCGCACCGCAATAAAGGTATTGCCAAAAGCATATTTGACCAAGCAGAACAGTTATGCCTTAAAAACGGCATTAATGACATTAGAGTTGATACACACCGCGACAACAAAATAATGCTCAAGCTATTAAAGCAATTGGGTTATACTGTATGTGGCGAAATCACACTCTTATCGGGAGCAAAAAGAGTTGCTCTACAAAAAGAACTACAAGACAATGGCAGATTATAAAAACATAAATATCCGCAACAAACGCGCTACATTCGATTACGAGATAATCGAACAATACACCGCGGGCGTAGTACTTGTCGGCACAGAGATTAAGTCAATTAGAATGAGTAAAGTCTCTATGGTTGACAGCTACTGCTACTTCTCCGAAGGCGAGCTATGGATTCGCGGAGTAAATATTGCGGAGTATAGCTGGGGCACTTGCAATAACCATATCCCTAAGCGAGACCGCAAGTTGTTACTCACAGCCAAAGAGCTCGCGAAACTTGAGCGCGCATCGCAGGATAAAGGTCTTACGATAGTAGGTCTTCGACTCTTCCTCAACGAGCGAGGTTTGGCGAAGATTGTCATCGGACTTGCTCGCGGTCGCAAGAGCTTCGACAAGCGTGAATATATTAAAGCCAATGATGCCAAGCGAGAGATGGATCAGGCTATGAAGAGATTTAAGAAATAGAGTATGGCACTAATACTTTGTATTGAGACCGGTACCGACATCTGTTCGGTAGGTATTGTAAATAACGGAGAACTTATCTCTCTGCGCGAGAGCGATTCTGGTCGTGACCACGCGCAGAAGGTGGGTGTATTTGTTGACGAATTACTCAAAGAGAACAACATCCAGCCCGAGGAGCTTGATGCTGTAGCTGTTGGCGAGGGCCCTGGCTCATATACAGGTTTAAGAATTGGCGTATCGTTTGCCAAGGGTTTATGCTACGGCCTCAACAAACCTCTTATTGCCATTTCTTCACTTGAGGCGCTTACAGCCGTAGCAATTGAGGACTACAATGCCGGAATTATCGACATAGAGGATTGGAACAAAGTAAAACTCTGCCCTATGATTGACGCAAGGCGTATGGAGGTTTATGCTCAGGTTTTTGACAGCAATGGCACACCAATCAACGCAGTTGCTGCCGAGATAGTTACAGACCAAAGTTTTGCTGAATATAGAGGCGGTGACTCCTCATTAGTAATATTTGGCAGTGGCGCTGCCAAATGTGCAGACATTTTGGGAGCCAAACTCATAGACATCACTCCTTCGGTAAGAGGTATGGCGGCTATAGCCGAGAAAAAATTCAGTTCATCCGACTTTGTGGATGTAGCCTATTTTGAACCATACTACCTTAAGGATTTTGTAGTAACAACCTCTAAGAAAAAGCTATTCTAATCAGAATGGCTTTTTTACTTTTCGGGCGCAAATAGGCAGATACGCGCAATAGGTACAAGCCTTTGAATCCTCTGCTTGAGTAAATGGTAATTCGGGATCGTATATCTTGCAAAGTGTGTCGTATATATAGTGCTCAAACTCTGCAGCGACATCGTCGTAACACTCAATATTAACCCTTTTAGCAGTAGCTCCGCTACCAATCTTATTATATAGCAAAGGTGAGTATCCAACATCGTGCATAGAACGGAGATAGTATAACGCTGGCTGCACTTTACGATTCCCACTCTTAGTTGCAATCATAGCATACATCAGTGTGTTAATTGTATTTGATACCCTCTTATCATCTGAACCCTCAAAAAGCTCTTTTATTGACGAATAATCCAGATGTTCGCTACCTGTTTTGTAGTCAATAATACGCAACAAGCCATTATCAAGACTATCGACTC
>JAFNYE010000232.1 GCA_017383345.1 Alistipes sp.
GGGCGATTCTCAACAACAGCCCAATAACGCTTTGAAATCTCACCGCGACGGATCATCTCGTTCATGCGCGAGAGTGCCTTGGATGTCTTTGCAAAGAGAACCACACCACTCACGGGGCGGTCTATACGGTGTACAACACCCAGAAAGACATCAAATGGCTTATTGTCACGAGCCTTGATAAAATCTTTAATCTCATTCTCAAGAGCCGAATCCCCATTTGGATCTGGCTGCACAAGGTCACCGCAACGCTTGTTTACCACAATAAGGTGGTTGTCTTCAAAAAGTATATCAGTGGGTTTAAACATAGTTACAATTGGAATGTAAATGGTAGCAGTGCTTGAGCGCTCTCTACAATAGAGGCTGTGCCATTACCGCTCATAATCAGACGAATAGCTCTACCCTGACGGCGCTCAACATCAAGGATAACCTGACGACAGCCGCCACATGGGTAGCACTCGCGCTCAGAAGGGTCGGAGGCTATGGCAAGAGCCACAACAGGGTCCGAGGCGTGGTTAGCCTCTGCGTAGTATAGCACGCTACGCTCTGCGCATATGCCCGAAGGAAAGACCTCGCTCTCAGAGTTTGCACCGTGGAGGATTTTGCCACTGGCAAGCCTTACGGCTGCACCCACATGAAAACCGGAGTATTTTGCATACGCCTTCTTTAGTGCAGCCTGCGCCTCAATGACAAGAAGCTTGTCGTCGGCAGGAAGCTGGTCAATTGTGTATTTGTGGTAACCGATTTCAAGTTTTTTCTCCATAGTAAAGCTATTATTTATTCTTCTGACTACAAATATACAAATTTGTTGCAAAGTTTCCAAAAAACTCTCTATTTTTGCGATATAGAACAGACCATCGTATGTATATTTGGGGAGATGATAGACCATATAATAGCTATGCGGCTTATTTCAGGCGATTGTTCGGCAGTCGCATGCAGAAGGTTGCTGTCAATGCCGGTTTTACCTGCCCAAATCGTGACGGTAAAGTCTCTACTGGCGGATGTACATTTTGCAATAACTCCGCCTTCACACCTTCATATTGCATCCCGACAAAGAGCGTGGCGCAACAGATTGAGGAGGGTATTGAGTTCCACCGCAGAAGATACCGAACAGCATCGCGCTATCTTGCCTATTTCCAATCCTTCTCCAACACCTATGCACCACTTGAAATTCTGCAGGATGTATATAGCCAAGCTCTTGAAAATCCGCTTGTTGCAGGTATTGTTGTGGGAACTCGTCCCGACTGTATTGATGAACAAAAACTCGACTACTTCGCTTCGCTTGCCCGTACGCATTACGTGGCTTTGGAGTATGGCATTGAGAGTACGGATGATGCCGTTTTAGCATCTATAAATCGTGGTCACGACTACGCTACGGCTGTTAGGGCTGTTGAGATGACTGCCGAGCGGGGTATACATTGTGGGGCGCACTTTATCCTCGGCTTGCCAGGGCAGAGCGATGAGGATTTGATAGCTCAGACCGATAAAATCAATGCGCTGCCACTGACAACGGTGAAGTTTCACCAGTTGCAGGTCTTTCGTGGCACAACAATGGCAGAACAGTATGATAATAATCCCGAGCAGTTCCGTTTTTGGACGGTGGATGAGTATATTGAACTCTTCTCTGAAATTCTTGCGCGTCTGCGCCCAGATATTGTTGTAGAGCGCTTTGCCAGTGAGGCGCCACCGAGGTATCACTACGGTAGAAACTGGGGTTTGGTCAGAAATGAGACACTTTGGACGATGCTTGAGAAAAGATTATTGGAAAAAAATATATATCAAGGGAAAAATTTTATACCTTTGCAACTTGAATAAATATTGTTCCTATGATTGAGTTGGGTAAATCGAGCATTTTTACGACTGTCAAGGAGTATATCCTTATGACTGTCGGCATGTTTTGTTACGCCTTTGGTTGGATTGGCTGTATCCTCCCGGCAAAGTGTATGGGTGGTGGTGCTTCGGGCTTGTCACTACTTATATATTATGCTACTGAAGGTACAATAAGCATCGGTGTTATGGTATTTATTATCAATGCCATATTGCTGCTTATTGCGGGCTTTATTGTCGGTTGGAAGTTTGGTATTAAGACCATCTTCTGCGTCTGCATGCTCTCGTTTGCCATGTCAACTATGCAGGCAATATTTACACAGCCCGACGGAACTGTGATGGATATCTTCCAGCTCGATAACCGCCTACTTTCAACAATCCTCGGAGGTATCTTCTCGGGTGTTGGTGTGGCTCTGAGCTTTGCGCAGGGTGGTAGCACAGGTGGCGTGGATATCGTTGCAATGATTATCAATAAGTATCGCACCGTCTCTTATGGTAAGATAGTTCGCTCTATCGACTCGGTGATTATTGGCTCGGCAATTCTGCTCCCAGCTTCGGCAAATATCGGCATCGATGGCGTTATCTACGGTTTTGTTATGACAGCGGTATTTAGCTATGTGGTCGATATGCTTATGACCGGTAACCAGCAGTCAAACCAGATAATGATTGTCTGCCAGGATTACCAGGCTATGGCTGACGCTATGAATAACATCGCCCACCGTGGCGCTACAGTTATAGATGCTAAGGGTTGGTATACAAAACATTCGCATAATATCGTTATGGTTGTATGCCGTAAGCGCGACACCCCAACAATCCTTAAACTCGCTCATCAGGTAGACCCCGATGCCTTTATTACTATCGGCTCAGTTATGGGTGTGTATGGTAAGGGCTTTGAGGCGCTGAATAAAATATAAAGCGAATAATCAGCAGATTAAAAATGCCGACAATGATACATTGTTGGCATTTTTTTTTACTGTTCATTGTCAAAAACGAGCTGTTCATAACCAAAAACGGCACACTGGTAGGAGAGGTTGTATCTGATTGCAAAACTTTTTATATCTTTGTAAGACGTAGAATGTGCGAATTTTTTGAAACTAATAACTACAAAAATAATTATTATTATGAACAAGAAATTTTATTTGACTCCATCCCTTGAGGAGGAGCACTTCCGCGCAGAGCAAGGCTTTGCGCTGAGTGTGGAAAATGGATTTAATGGTCCTTCTTATGGTGAGGAGGATGTAGAGTGGTAACCTATGTTTAACAGTAAAAAGACAAAAGAAGATGAAAAAGTTTTTTAATTTGATTTTGGCTGCGCTGGTAATCATAGGTGCAGCATCTTGTACTAAGAACGAGGAGGTCGCATATCAGGGTGGCGAGGGTCTCTCATTCTATGCTGAGATTGTAAATGGCGACACTCGTGCTGAAATTGTAAAAGTTGGCGACAAGGTTTGGAACACTATCTGGGATGAAGGCGACACCGTTTATGTAGGTGCCGACAATGCTGATCCATACATATTTACCTATGCAAACGGTAAGTTTACTTGTACTGACGATGGCGTAACATCTCTTATTGGTGAGACAGTGAC
>JAFNYE010000021.1 GCA_017383345.1 Alistipes sp.
ATGATGATGAGGATGAAGAATATTCGAACGATGGCCTGCGCGAGATTATAGGCGACGATGCCGACCGTGATTACGATGTGGATGAAGACGACGAAGAGGAAATGGGTAAAATATGTGTGGAGTCTATCTCACTTTTTGCAGACAACAATCGTGCTACAAAGGAGTTTGAGGGAGAGACATCGGTTCTGCGTATTAGCTTAAAGGATAACAATATCCACGCCTCAATTAGGACTTCGTGTCTGGATGATAAGGTTGATGATGCTCCAATTGTCTATGTGGTTATCAAAAACGAGAGTAATGGTCGTTCAAGCAGGTCGTTTGTTACTTTAGATGCACCTTATGTATATACACATGCTCCGGCATTTAGTCTCTTTCCCGATAATGACTATCGCACCGAGCAGATTATCTCCGTGAGCGTCTATGCAGACTCTGATATCGAAGATGACACTGCTCCAATCTATCGTCGCAGTTTCTTGGCTTACTATGCCGACTCACCGCTCGATATGATTAAGATTAATCGCGTGGGAATGTATTACGCTACGGCAGATAGTGATTTCTATGGTGTTAATTGCGCTCTGAACTATATGAGTTTTCTCAAGTCTAATCTTGAGCAGATGTCTTTGTTGGTGTGGTTTAACCAAAAGCAGGGCGTTAAACTCGATAAAGTTCTTCCATACGCCTACCTTTATGATCAGACAGGTCGCCTCTTGGAGAAGGTCTATGCCACAATGAATGAGGATCATATGGGTAGCGACTACGCAGCATTCTTTGCCTTTGGTCGCTTCTGCGACTACAAGTGGAGCGAGGGCCGCTATCGTTATGATGTGGTTATGCTTGGCCGTACTATTGCGGCAGGTAGTTTTACCGTCGGAGGCTTTGAACAGGAGGGTGAGGTAGATATCAATCAGATGACCTCGATGATACGCAGTAATCTTACAGGCGAGTTTGCGACCCAAAGTCTTGAAAACCGCCTCGATTCGCTTATCGGTCTCAAGAAGGTCAAGGAGCAACTTGCCAATTTGGGCAAAGTGAGCAACCTCTCTAACCTCCGCAAGGCGCAAGGCTTGCCTTCAACTGACTCGTTCCTGCACGCAACATTTGTGGGTAGTCCTGGTACGGGAAAGACAACGGTGGCTCATATTGTTGGCCAGATATACAAGAGCTACGGTCTGCTCAGTCGTGGCCATGTTGTCACTGTTGACCGTAAGTCCCTTGTGGGCCGATATTACGATAGCGAGCTTAAGGCTGTAGAGCAGGCTGTCAATAGCGCCCAGGGTGGTGTGCTCTTCATCGATGAGGCATATAACCTCTATGTTGAGGACGATCCGAAAGACCCGGGTCATAAGATTATTGAGACTCTGCTTACCTACCTTTCGGATAGCAACTATAAGGATTGGATGCTCGTTTTGGCGGGCTATCCAAAGGAGATAGATAAACTTATCAACTCCAATCCGGGCCTCAAGTCGCGCATTGCTCAGCGTTTTATCTTTGATGACTATGATGTTGACGAACTGATGCAGATTGCAGAGCTCTACTGCCGTGACCACTTCTATATTATGGATGACCAGGTCCGCACCCACTTGCGTAGCGTTATACAGCGCGACTATAGCTCAAGAGATGATAAGTTCGGTAATGCGCGCTATGTAATCTCGCTCTTCGAGAATACTATCGTGCCAAATATGGCAAGGCGTTTGAGTAGTATCGACAATCCTTCAGCCCGTCAGTTGCAGAAGATTGAGAGTGTCGATATACCGAGTATGCACAACTATAAGGAGAGCCGAGCTATGAATGCGCTCAAGGATATGGTGGGTCTTGCAAATCTTAAGGATAGCATTGCTCTGCACCTGAACTTTGTCAAGATGACCAACCTGCGCATCCAAAAGGGTATGCACACATCTATGCCACCATTGCACATGGTCTTTACGGGAAATCCCGGTACAGGTAAAACTACCGTTGCCGACTTTATGGGCGAGATTTATGCCTCTATGGGTATCCTTTCCAATGGCGATGTTATCCGTGTAGAGAAGGCCGACCTTATAGGTCAGCGTGTAGGTGAAACCGAGAGTAAAACCAAGGCTGTGCTCTCGCGTGCAAAGGGTAACATCCTCTTCATTGACGAGGCTTACCAGCTTGCACCACACAATGGCGCAGGCGAGGAGGGTCGTATCGTTGTTGAGACGCTGCTTACAGCCCTCTCTAACGATCACCTTGACACTATAGTCATACTGGCCGGCTATCCTGAGGATATGGAAAATCTGCTCTCTATAAATAGCGGTTTGCGTTCGCGCTTCCCTTATACCTTCCACTTTGAGGACTATTCGGTTGACGAACTCGTTAATATTGCTATCCGTAAGGCTGCAGAGGAGGAGTTTGTATTCTCAAAGGCTGCACTCGTGCGTCTGCGTGCGCTTATTAAGAGCGAGGTTATGCGTAAGAAACCATCGTTTGGTAATGCGCGTTATGTTACTCGCCTTATCTCAACCCGCATATTGCCAAATATGGCTACGCGCCTAAGCAATATGAACCAGGAGCCTTCGCGCCGACAACTGCGAAATATTGTGGCTGAGGATATCCCTATCTCCGAGGCCGATGCTAAACGCATTGAGTCGGGTGGCTTTGACGAGGCGGCTATTGACCGCGCCCTTGCTCGCCTTGACTCGCTGGTGGGTCTGAGGAAGGTAAAGACGGCAATTCATAACTTCGTGACCGTTGCTCGTTATCGCAACTCTCAGGGCGAACGCTTTGTGGGCAAGGGACTGCTTAAGTGGAACTTTGTCGGTAGTACAGGCACAGGAAAGAGTACCGTGGCTGAGATTTTGGCTGATATTTTGAGGGCTATGAACCTGCTCGATAAGGGTAATCTTGTTGAGGTTAAGGGCGAGCAAATATACTATACCTCGCCTGTAAACTGCGATAATGTGCTGCGCAATGCTATGGAGAGCGCCCGATATGGTATGCTCTTTATCGATGGCGATGCTCCTGAGTTCCGTACGGACGGCTTCCGTATGACCAATGAGCAACTGCGTATATCCCTCACTTCGCTTACCGCCCAAACAGGTGGTCCTGGCGCTCTGGTTATTGCCGAGTGTATCTCTCCGCGTCAGGCTATGGCAGGCGCTTTGGCTCATAGCGGTGTCTATGACTTCGACCATACCTTTGTTTTCGATGACTATACCGACTCGGAACTCTTTGATATCCTTTGCCAATGTCTTGCAAAGCATAAGGCCCGCTTTAGCGAAGCTGCCGAGGTCAAGATGCGCGAATATATCCGCGACTTGTGTAGCAACCGCGAACTCTCATTCGCAAATGCCCGCACTATGAAGCTCCTCTCGCGCACCATCTACGACAAGATGCTTCTGCGCCAAAGCTCAGACACCTCTTCCCCTAAGGGGCTCATTCAACTTGGGGATGTGGAGAGTTATGTGTGGCATAAGCCTTATAGTAAGATTGGCTACTAACTCTATTTTGTTGTGAAAAGGCAGCATTAGCTGCCGCTAACTCTAAAACCAGCAAAGGGTCGTACGTCAAGTACTACCCTTCGCTGTTTTTATAGCCGAGCGTTGCTACTACTGCCTTTTGACAACAAAATGGTGTTCAAAGTAGGGGGAGTACTTTTATGATGCTGCCCTTCGCTGTTTCTCAGGGCGAGCGTTAACCCTCCTTTGGAGGCTTTTCACTGCTACGCCTCAGCAATATCGGTCGCGGTGCGTTGCACCCCAAAGCGCGAGCTTGAAACTATGTGAGCAAGCTCCCATTTTCAACCTTCGCCCTTTGCACTTTGTGGCTACCGCTATTGCGTTCGGCTTAATCGCAGCGTTGTAAATGCACCGCTCTGACAACAAAATATTCTCGAGAAAAGGCAGCATTAGCTGCGTTACACTGCGATAACCGAGTTGCTCACATACGCTTTAGTATGCTGCGCACTCGGTTTCTTGTGAGCCTTGCTACTACCACCTTTCGCCAACACAATTGTGCGTGAATGACCTCGTTCTGCCAACAAAATGGTGCGTGAATGGGTGTTGGTGTAATAGGGATATTATAAAAATAGTGTGATTGTTAAATCACATCATTATCTCAACCATTGTTAATTTTATAACAGTAGTTGAGGCGTTTTCAGCCGAGCGCTATCCCTCTCTCGGAACTTTTCACTACTACTTTTTGACAACAAAATGGGTGTGCGAATAGATATTGGTGCAAGCTGTGATGCTAAATTCGTGCGCCGATAGAGTGAGGATTATCTTATGTAACAAAAAAAGGAGCCACAAAACCGTGACTCCTTTGTCTATGTGCGAACTAAATCTTAGTTCTCCTTCTCGAATGACTGTGCACCAGTGCAAGAAGCATCGAGAATTACATCTTTATTATAGCGATACTTCAAACTTGGGGTATTGTCAGAGATAGTGAAGTCTGCAAATACTACAGAACCTACGCCACCCTTCTTAGAGATGTTAATACCCTCGAACTCGCCCTTAGAGTTATTACCCTGAACGGTGTTGTTAGTGAAAACAACTGTCTGACGCTCGCCAGCGTTCTCGTAAATACGAACTGAGTAGTGGTACTGATCGTTGAAAGTACAACCATTAACTTCGATAGAGTCGCCATTGTTTGCGATAGGACGGATGCCGTTGCAGTTGAAAGTACAAGCCTTGAATACTGGGTTGATGGTAGCGTAACCGTAGAAACCATATGTGGTAGGAGCTACAATATTAAATACGCAGTTCTCAAAAGTGAGGTTAGAGTTAAGATAAGCACCTACAAGTGGGTTCTTGTCGTTAATCTCTTTGTAGTACTTTGAGTTGGTTGGGTTTGGATGCTGAACGCCGTTAGGGTTTGAAAGAGCAAGACCCTTAACAGTTGCAGTTGTGTTGTCAAGCCAAAGCGAACCGTTGATAGCAGCGCCCTCGGTAGAAACGAGGGTAAGGTTCTTACCTGTAAGGTCGAAATGACCAGCATAAATACCCTCAGCAAGAGTGATAGTTGCGCCAGCAGCAGCGTTAGCGATAGCGTGCTGGAGAGCAGCAGCAGTCTTAACTGCCCAATTGCCGTTTGCGTCAGCAGCAGGGGTTGGAGTGAGAACATAAGCACCGTCAACGATAACAGTCAACTTGTCACCCTTCTTGTTGTTCCAGAGTGAGTTGCCGCTAACATTACCATTTGCAAAACCGTTTGCAGTAGTGTTGTTGAATACTACGGTGTAGTGGCCATCCTTAATCAAAGATGAGTCAACCTCAACAGCAGCTTTGCCCTCTACTGGAGCAGATGCATTGAGAACGCAGTCGTTGAAAGTAACGGTTGAGTTAATCTTAGACTCGGTGTAAACCAATACAGACTTACCTGCGCTGTTGAAAGTACACTCGTTGAAGGTAACAACCTTTGCACCGTATGTCCAAACATTGTAAGCATCGGCTGAAGTCTGAACGAAAGTACAGTTGTTGAAAGTCTCGCTTTCACCATAAAGGAATGGCTGACCCTCGATAACGCAGTTGTTGTAAACGAGGTTACCAGCGTGCTGGAAACCGCAGTAGTTAGCGTTTGCGTGCTTGATTGTAAGACCCTCAAAAGTAACATTCTTACCATTGAGGCCTGGCTTCTTGCCAGCCTGATTCAATACAACCTCAGCACCCTCAGCAGCAGCGATAGTTACATTGTTACCTACAGCAGGAAGAGTGTACTCACCTGAAGGAAGAGCAACCTTTGCGTTGTCCTTAGCTACCAATTTAGTCCAAGACTCAGATGTAGCAACTACAGTGTTGTTCTCAAGAACGAAAGTGAAGCTATTAACATCGGTGTCAGTCTCATAGATGTAAAGACCCTGGTCACCAGCCTGAGTGTTGAATGTGCTATTCTTGATAGTGATTACAGTCTGAGCGTTCACATTGCCAATAGCAAGACCTGGCTTCTTTGTAAGGGTAAAGTCGCACTTGTCAACAGTAAGAGTCTCAACCTCTGAACCATAATCCTCGTGAGTCTTAAGACCTCTGTAACCCTCGAAAGTACAACCCTCGAAAGAAGCGTTGTTGCCTGATACCCATACACCATACTGGTTTGCATCGCCAGAATTGAAGTAGCAGTTTGTAAACTTAGCGTTACCTGCGGTGTTGTTGTTAGAAGTTTCACCACAAACCATAATTGCGTTTACGAACTGGCAGTTCTCAAACTCAAGGTTACCAGCGAACTCAAGGTAACCAAGCTCCCAGCTGTTCTCAGCGTAAGAAACTGACTGGTCAACAAACTTTACATTGCGGAATGTAATCTTACCACCGTTAGCTGCGCGGAGTGCACCGACACCATTACCGAGAACGGTAATTACAGGCATAGATGCGTCGCGAGAAACTACGCCACCCTCAATAACGAGGTCCTTAAGAGCTGCATCAGCAGGGATGATAGGAGTAGAGCCGTGGCCTGCACCTGTTGTCCAAGTTACATCGCTCTGAAGAACGATCTGTGCAGACTCCTGTGCGAGGATCTCATCGGTAAGAAGCTCCTCAAGAGAACCCTCTGCTGGATACTCAACTGAAGAGTTGTGATCGCCCTTGAAGTTAGCATCGATAACGATTGTGAATACAGATGGAGCAGAGATAAGCTGACCCAAGATGTTGGTGCGGTAGTTACGCTGAACAGGAACATTGGTAAATGGACGCTCAAATGTAGTGCCCTCGTCGCCAACGAAGTAGAAAGTAGCGTTAACCAAGTCCTTGGTGTCAACCAAAAGGTAGTTCATAGAGATGCTCTTGAACTCCTCGTTGTTTACGGTCAAAGTCTCACCATCGATAACATAAGCATCAGCATAGTTTACATCAACCTTATCACCCTCAACACCACCATTTACGAGGCTCAAGGTCTTGTAAGCCTGAGTGTGAACATAAGAAGATACGATGCGGTTGCCTGTAGCATCCATAGCGTCGAGGTCAGCCTGATTCTGACCAGCGTTGAGCTGAGCGAAAGGACGCTTCAAAGTGAAGGTTCTGCTTGGGCCGGCAACGAAACCGTTCTCAATGTGGAAGAATGCGTCACGAGACTCGTCGTTAGCAGCGAGGTTCTCGTAGTTTACAGTTACTTGGCGCTTTTCCATATCCACATCATAAGCGGTAGTGTTAGCTGCGTCGTAAGCCCAGAATACGAGGTCATAGGTCTTGCCGGTAAAGAGGGTAACCTTAATCTCAGCCTTACCTGTAGCCTGGTCGAACTCAACATCACCGCTGATTGGCAGATACTTGCCATTAGCGTTAACATCATAGATACCATACTTAACGTTGGTAATCATTTTAGCAGTACCGGCTGTTGTAGCACGGGTGCCAAGGTTCTCAAGACCTACAGAGAATGTTGTTGTAATCTCCTCGTTGCCAACAACCTCCTCTACCTGGTTCTGAGAACAAGCAACTGCGCCAAACAGAACAGCAGCTGCCATCACAAAACGGAAAAAGTTTTTCATTGTTTTGGTTTTTTAAAGTTAATTAATGAGTTTATTTTTTGTATGTAAATTTCTACTGCGTAGAGATATTCATAGCAAAGATAGAATGAAAAAATTTATTTTCCAAATATTTTTCTCAAATATTACCTAAAGGTAATCCTCAAAATAGTTTGTCACCTTCTGCATAAGGTGCACTCTATCCTTGCCGCGGACATTGTGTTTTGCTCGCGGATAAGGGAAATAGTCCACCTGAACGCGCTCCTTGATGCATTGGTCAATAAAGTTGAGCGAGTGTTGCCACACCACAACATCATCGACTGCACCCTGACAAATAAGCAGCTTGCCCTTCAAATTTTTTGCCTGACCAATAAGCGATGTTCGCTCAAAACCCTCGGCATTGGTTGCTGGGGTCTCCATATATCGCTCGCCATACATCACCTCGTACCACTTCCAGTCAATCACAGGGCCACCGGCTACGCCAACCTTGAAAATATCGGGGTGGTGGGTCATAAGCGATATGGTCATAAAGCCGCCATAGGACCAGCCGTGAACACCGATACGCTCGCTATCGACCCATTGGTGTGACTTGAGCCACTCGATGCCTGCAATCTGGTCGGCCATTTCGCACACGCCACAGTTTCGGTGTATTGCCTGTTCAAATTCCAGGCCACGATTATCCGTACCGCGATTATCCATCACAAAAACGACATATCCGCGTTGAGCCATATACATCTCCCATCGGCGCAACTGCGCTTGGAATGAGTTGGTAACCATCTGAGAATGAGGGCCTCCATAGACATATAGGATGACAGGGTATTTTTTTGACGGGTCAAAATCGAGAGGCTTGATTAGGCGATAATAGTTGTCGTACTTGCCGTCGGCACTACGGACGCTGCCCAACTCAATAGGGCAGAAATTGTATCCCTCGCACGGATTTGGCGCGCGGAAAAGTTCGTTGTAAATCTTGCCGTCTGTGCTGCCTACAGCCACTACACGCGGAACGGTTAGTGCAGAGTAGTTGTCGGCAAAATATCTGCCGTCGGCCGATAGGGTGCAGTTGTGCCAACCCTCGCCACGGGTGAGTTGTCGGCTCCTGCCATTGCGCAAATCGACGGCAAAGAGGTGGCGCTCGATAGGGCTAACCTCTGCCGAGTGGTAGAAGATGCTCTTGTCGCTTTGTCCTAAATATTCAACATCGGCATCGACCTTAGTCAGTCGCTCGATGTTGCCGTCGATTGTGCAGAGATAGAGATTTTGAAATCCGTCACGGTTAGATGTTGTATAGATAAACTTTGACGGGTCGTTTTTGAGGAAATAGAGCGGGAATGATGGCTCTACATACTTGTCGTTATGTTCCGAAAACAGAGTTTTGATAAACTTGCCCGTAGTGGCGCAATAGGCATTCAAGTTCATATTCTTCTGCTGGCGGTCGAGCACCTGAATATAGATAGTTTTGCCATCGGGCGACCAGGTGAGATTGGTTAGGTAACGCTCTGCGTCAAAGTCTGTAACTTGCAGATAGACAACGCTTTTGGTTGTGCTGTTATAGACGCCCGCGCTAATCTTTTCCGATGTCATACCATTCATTGGATACTTTATCTGAACAAGCGTACCTGTGCGGGTAGTTATGTCGAGCAATGGAAACGAGCTGACCGCGCTCTCGTCCTTTTGGTAGAAGGCCAACTTTGTGCCGTCGGGCGAGAGGAAAAGACCTCCGTCTATGCCGAACTCGTTGCGCGAGATAGTGCTGCCTGCAACGATATTCTTATCGGCAAAATCGGTCACTTTGTGGCGCGTGCCGTCGGTGTTGACCCACACGATATTGTTGCCCTCTAATTGTGCTGGAGGGGTTGCCTTTGGCGATAATGTCGCGCTCTGCAGCTTGCCGTTGCGGATATTTATGGCTGTGAGATTTTTGCCCTCGCGGTGAATATAGCAGTCGGGATAGGCGGCGTCCCACATAACGCTGTATCGTTGTGGTGTGAGTTCGGTGGAGAGTATCGCCTCCTCCATAGTGAGCAGGCGTCGTTCTTGGGCTGATACGCTTATGGCAATAAGAGTCAGTAGTAGGGTGGTAATTCTGCGCATTAGAATAGATATTTTTCTGTTTTTATTCGCTTGATGTAGTTGTGGATATCGTCCCACGCCTCGTCGGCAAGAGTTGTGCCTACAACCTCGATAACCTTGCCAGCGGTTACTGCGCCTATAGTGCCACATTGGCGCAAATCGAGGCCCTCGGTCATACCGTAGAGGAAGCCTGCGGCGTAGAAGTCGCCCGCGCCGGTGGTATCGACTCTCTTTGCTGCCTTCATAATGCCCACATGGACAACCTTTTCGCCCTGCTTTATAAGGGCCCCCTTCATACCTATTTTAACGATACTCAGTTCGCATAGTTGTGAGATATATTGCAGAGCGTTAACGGGCTCCTCCTCGCCAGAGAAGACTTTGGCTTCATCCTCGTTAGCAAAGACTATATCTACAAAATTGCCGACTAATTGACGCAGGAAATCGAGGTTTTCCTCTACCACATTAAAGCTGGCAAGGTCTATAGCCACCTTGAGTCCGCAACGCTTGGCTGTGCGTATAACCGACTCTATAAGCGAGTGGTCCTGAACAAGATATCCCTCGACATAGAGGCAGTCGTAACCCTTGAAAATGTCGGCAGAAATCTCCTCGGCCTTCATCTCAAGTGCAGCACCGAGGTGAGTGAGCATTGTGCGTTCTCCATCGGGTGAGATGAGCGAAACACATTTACCTGAACGCTGTTCGCCGCGGAAGATGACAGGCTCGATGCCTAAATTATCGAGCGCCTGCTCGAAAAAGTCGCCTGTGGTGTCGCGGCCAACTTTGCCTATAAATCCCACCGATGCACCTAAGCGGGCCATTGCTCTTATGGTGTTGTCGGCAGAGCCACCGAGCGATAGCGAGTAGGGGCGACCTGCCACGGCCTTTGATACTTCGGACTGCAATTTGCTGTCAACAAGCGACATTGAGCCGCGAGCGATATTGTAACGCTCAAGTACCTCTTCATCTTTGAGGTTTACGAGCATATCGGTAAGGGCGTTGCCTATGCCTATAACTCTCTTCATTTATTTTGTGGGGTTTAGATTGATAGTATCTTTACAAGTTCTACATTGCTCTGCTTGACGCTCTTGGTCTTGCTCAGAGCCTGACTGAATGGGGTATAGGCTATCTCGCCGTTCTTTATGCCGACCATTATGTTGCGCTGTCCCTCCATAAGAGCCTCTATGGCAGCACCTCCAAGACGCGAAGCTAAGATGCGGTCGGCAGCTGTTGGAGAGCCTCCGCGTTGAATGTGTCCGAGGATAGTTACACGGGCATCATATTGCGGATATTCGTTCTTTACTCGCTCGGCAAGACCCATAGCGCCACCCGTTGACGGATCTTCGGCAACAAGTACGATGGCTGAATTTTTGCTCTTACGGAAGCCGTTGTCTATCAGCGTTTTGAGTTGGTCGTTGCCTGTTGCACACTCAGGGATAATTGCCGCCTCTGCGCCCGATGCAATCGCTCCGTTGAGGGCAAGATAACCTGCGTGACGACCCATTACCTCGACAAAGAAGAGTCGCTCGTGCGAGGTTGCGGTGTCGCGCAGTTTGTCAACCGCCTCGACAATGGTGTTCAGGGCTGTGTCGTAACCTATGGTTGTGTCTGTGCCTGATAGGTCGTTGTCAATAGTGCCGGGGAGTGCAACAATCGGAATGTCAAACTCCTCGGCAAATACCTTTGCACCCGTAATTGTTCCGTCACCACCAATAACCACAAGGGCATCAATGCCCGCTGCGCGCATATTGTTGTAGGCAAGTGTGCGACCCTCAGTGGTCATAAACTCCTTGCAGCGCGCAGTCTTGAGGATTGTTCCGCCTCGCTGAATAATGTTGCTCACGCTATTGGAGTGGAACTCCTCTATCTCGTTTGTTATCAGACCTTTGTAGCCGCGCATAATGCCCTTTACGCTCCAACCGTTGTAGCGCGCTGCGCGAGTTACGGCACGAATGGCCGCGTTCATACCTGGCGAGTCACCACCTGAGGTCAAGATGCCTATAGTTGTAATCATAGCCATATTTGCTCTGTTTTAGTCAAAATTTTGTTCAAAGTTACGAATAAAATATGGAAAAGCAAACTCTATGCCTCTGAATTATAATTACCACTTACTTATAAAGCAATAGGCCATCCTCACTCAAGAGGATGGCCTATTAGTAGAGCGGTATTGCCTACTTGCTTTCGTAGGTTATATAGACAATATAGTCGCCTTGTGCCGAGATAGAAAACTCTTCCGAGGTTGCTTCGTTGAGAGTTCCTTGCCATAAGGCGGTAAAGTCGTAGAGTGGGTAGGCGAGATTTTTGGCTGCAAGGTCTTTGGCGTTGATGTTGAATATTGACACTTGCGCTCCGCGCTTGCAGTTGAAGGTTGTTGTGCCCGAGCAGGGGATAAATACACCGTAGTCGGTGTAGCTGCGCACATCGGCACCCATTGTGCGATACTCCGCTAAGAGGGCGATGTTGCCAAGTGTGTGGTCGTCGCGCTTGCCCGTAGCTGCGATAATGGCAATATGTTTTTTGTCCTGGGCAAGCAGATATCTGACCGCCTTAGTCTGGTCATTTGTCTCTTGGTCGGCCTCGTAGTGGATAATATCGGCAAAGCGCTCGCGATTTTCAGCCGAGAGCGAGTCGCCGTCGCCTATAATCATATCGGGTATATACCCGCGGGCTATATATTCGTCAGCACCTCCGTCAC
>JAFNYE010000022.1 GCA_017383345.1 Alistipes sp.
GGTTGGGGAAGGTCAAAGTAGAGAGTTTAGTGAGTTTAAGGAATTTAATGAGTTTAGGGATATGACATAAAATCACTAATTTCCCTAATTTCTCTAAATTCCCTATGGTACTCAAAAGCGTTTGTTCTCGGGTTTAGGAAAACCATCGTAGATGGTACAAGAAAAAATAGTCCTCTAAGGTCAAGCTTGCTTGAAACCGAAAGTAGGACTATTTTTTATTGTAATAGCCGCAAGGCTATCCTAAACACGCAATGTAGCACACAACCGCTACTCCTCGAACGAGTGTATCACCACACCTGAGCGGAGTTTTGGCTCAAACCAGGTGGTTTTTGGTGGCATAATATTGCCTGTGTCGGCAATGTCAATCAGTTGGCGCATAGATACGGGGTAGAGGGCAAAGGCAACCTTCATTTCGCCGCTATCGACTCTCTTTTGCAGCTCACCAAGACCGCGAATACCACCCACAAAGTCTATACGCTTAGATGTGCGTAAGTCGCTGATACCCAATATCTTGTCGAGAACGAGATTTGAGAGTACCGTAACATCGAGCACCCCTATAGGGTCATTGTCGTCGTATGTGCCTTGTTTTGCTGTGAGGCTATACCACTCGCCTCCCAGGTACATTGAGAAGTTGTGGAGTGCATTTGGAGTATAAATCTCGTTGCCCACCTTTGCGACCTCAAAGTCCGTATTCAGAGCCTCAAGGAACTGCTCCTCGCTCAGACCATTAAGGTCTTTAACCACGCGGTTGTAGTCTATAATTCTCAGGTGCGACTCAGGGAAGGTTACAGCCAGGAAGTAGCAATACTCCTCCTCGCCCGTATGGTTCGGGTTGTTGGCTTTGCACTCTGCACCTACGCGGGCTGCTGCTGCTGTGCGGTGGTGTCCGTCAGCGACATAGAGTGCCGATATAGTACCGAAAATCTCGGTTATGCGCTGGCAGGTAGCCTGATCGTCAATTACCCAGAGCTTATGGCCGAAGGTGTCGGCTGCTACAAAGTCATACTCCGCAGGGTGTGAGATAACCTCATTTACGATAGCGTCAATCTCGCTATTGTCGGGGTAGGCAAAGAATACAGGCTCGATGTTGGCCTTTTGGTTGCGCACATGAATCATACGGTCCTCCTCCTTATCGGGGCGGGTGAGTTCGTGCTTCTTGATAGCGCCTGAGAGGTAGTCCTCAAAGTGGCAGCACATAACAAGACCATACTGTGTTCTGCCATTCATAGTCTGCGCATAGACATAGTAGCACTCCTTTTCATCCTGCTTGAGCCATCCCTGCTCGCGCCAGTGGCGGAAGTTCTCGACAGCCTTCTGATAGACCTCGGCCGAGTGTTCGTCAGCTATAGGGTCAAAGTCAATCTCGGGCTTGATGATGTGGAGCAACGAGCGCTCGGTAGCCTCGGCTTTAGCCTCGACTGAGTTGAGGACATCATAGGGGCGTGATGCCACCTCGGCAGCATACTGCTTGAGTGGGCGGATACCCTTAAACGGCTTTATCTTTACCATACTATTTGTTTACTTGAAATTTGGTACATCCGGTCTCAAAGAAATCTACAATCTGTCGCGCTGCAGCAAGGCCTGCGTTGATGTTGGCCTCGGCAGTCTCAGCACCCATCTTTTTAGGGGTGGCGAAGTAACGCTTGCCGTAGTTCTCGGTCAGCTGATAGCAACACTCAGGCGCTACATCGCTGACATACTTCAGGTCGGTACGCTCTGCTAACGCTTGGCATAGCCCCGCCTCGTCTATAACCTCCTTGCGAGCTGTATTTACAAGGGTAGCACCCTTAGGCATTGAGGTCAGCAGGTTGTAGCCTATAGAGCCCTTAGTCTGCGGTGTAGCAGGGATATGGAGCGAGAGGAAGTCGGCACGGCGGTAGAGTTCCTCCACGCTGTCAACCTTCTCAACACCGTCGCACTCAAACACTGACGGGTCGGATACAAACGGGTCAAAGGCGATAACATTCATACCCAACACCTTACCCTTGCACCCTACAAGGCGACCCACATTGCCGTAGGCGTGGATAGCCAATGTCTTGCCCTTAATCTCGGAGCCTGTGCCCGAGGTGAAGCAGTTGCGCGACATAAATATCATCATCGCGATAGCCAACTCAGCCACCGCATTGGAGTTCTGACCCGGTGTGTTCATAACCACCACGCCTCGAGCCTTAGCCTCGGCGCAGTCAACATTGTCATAGCCCGCACCTGCGCGAACTACTATCTTGAGGTTTGGTGCTGCCGCAAGAACATCGCAAGTAATCTTGTCGCTGCGCACAATCATTGCGTCAACATCGGCTACTGCCTCCAAAAGTGCTGCGTGGTCGGTATATTTCTCGAGCTTTACTACGTGGTGACCCGCACCCTCGAGTATCTCGGTAATGCCGTTTACAGCCTCTTGGGCAAACGGCTTCTCGGTTGCAATAAGAACTTTCATACCCTTTACAAATGATGTGAAATATAGTGCTTTCTCCTCCCTCTTTTCAAAGGTGTAGGGAACAATGGTTGCCATAGGTTTTATTTGTTGAGAGCCTCAAACTCCTGCATACAAGCCACTAACGCCTCGACCGACTCCTTTGGTAGGGCGTTGTAGCACGAAGCACGGAAGCCTCCAACAAGGCGGTGGCCCTTGATGCCCACCATACCGCGCTCGGTAGCGAACTTGAGGAACTGAGGTGCCAAATCCTCCTTGCCCTCTGCCATAACGAAGCAGATGTTCATAAGCGAGCGGTCTGGGGTGTCAACAGTAGGGCGGAAGAGTGAGTTGCGCTCAATCTCGTCATAGAGCAACTGAGCCTTCTCAAGATTTATCTTATACATTGCCTCGACACCTCCCAATGACTTTATCCACTTCAGAGTCTCGTTCATCACAAAGATTGGGAATACAGGCGGAGTGTTGAACATAGAGTTGTTTTCGCAATGGGTGTTGACATTGACCATAGTAGGCAGTGGTCGGACAACCCTCTGGAGCATATCGTCACGAATGATGACAAACGACACACCCGCAGGGGCGAGGTTTTTCTGCGCACCACCATAGATGAGGGCGTACTTTGACACATCTATAGGACGAGAGAGTATGTCGGAACTCATATCGGCAATAAGAGGTACAGGCGAGTCGATGTCAACCTTGTACTCGGTGCCGTAGATGGTGTTGTTGGTGCAGATGTAGAGGTAGTCTATATCGGCAGGGATATCAAAGCCCTTAGGGATGTAGCAGAAGTTTCTATCCTCCGACGAAGCGATAATCTCCACCTCGCCGTAGTGCTTGGCCTCCTTAATGGCCTTCTTGGTCCATACGCCCGTATTTACATAGCCCGCCTTTTTGCCCAAAAAGTTTGCAGGGATGTGGAAAAACTGCGTGCTTGCTCCTCCGCCCACAAAGTAGATGTGGTAGTTGTCGGGAATGTTGAGCAACTCGCGCATAAGTGACTGCGCAGAGGCCAACACATCCTCAAAATCTTTGGTACGGTGCGAAATAGAGAGTATCGAAAGACCTGTACCGTTGAAGTCAAGAATTGCTTTGGCTGCGTTTTGGTAGGCTACCTCGGGAAGTATTGAGGGGCCTGCGCTGAAATTATGCTTTTTCATAATATTGGTTTTTATGTCCTACAAAAATAACTAACCTAATTCAAATTTACAAATATTTTTACAACTCATCAGGCATTGGTACAGCCTTGCCTGTGGCTCTTACGCTTGGCATCGGCGACTGCCACTCCCGTAATCGTGCTGATAGTGCGACACTTAGCTCCTTGACCTTCTCGGGGTGTTGTGCTGCAATATTGTGCTTCTCGCCTATGTCGGTGCTTAGATTGTATAGCTCCAATGTGCCCGTACGCATACGATAGACTAACTTCCAATCGCCCTTACGCACGGCGCTCAGGTAGTCGATATCCTCCAGCTCGTAACCCTTCCATTGGTGCGGATAGTGGAATATAAGTTCACGCTCAGGGTCTATGCCTGACACCGACTCGGGTACTACAAAGGCTGAGGCACTCTTTTGGTCGCTTATCTCTCCCTTTTTGGTCGCTTTGGCTGCAAGGTGTGAGCCTTTGGTTATAAGGTCAACAAGACTCTTGCCGTCAACGCTCTGCACCACATCGTAGTGTTTGATGCCCGCCATTTGGAGTATGGTCGGGAACATATCCTCACATATTACAGGGGTGTTTACGCGAGTATTAGGGGCAACTTTGCCGCTCCACTTGAATATCAGAGGCACACGAATGCCGCCCTCATATATTGAGCCTTTGCCGTTTCTGAGGGGTAGGTTGTGCATAAAACGAACACCTCCCTTAGCCCTGTTCTCGGCATTGCCGCCATTGTCGGTCATAAATATGATTATCGTATCGTCTGCCACCCCACGACTCTCAAGATAGTCCAACAGGTCGCCCAAACTCTTATCTACACCCTCAACCATTGAGGCATAGCGAGCCTGACCCTCATCCATACCCGCCTTGAGATACTTATCTATAAAACGGTGGTCGCGCTGTATAGGCGTATGGGTCGCATAGTGGGCAAAGTAGAGATAGAACGGCAGACCCTGTGTGATAGGGTAGTCAAGGGTCTTTAGAGCCTCGCGTGTGAGTGCCTCGGTAAGGTGTACCCCCGTGCCGTAATACTCGGTCATATTCTGAACTGCAAGCATATTCCACTTCTCAGGGGTGTTGCCGTAGTTCTCCTCGCTGTAGTAACTGCGCGGCATACCCGCCACATTGCCCGAAACATTGACTAAGTATCCCATATTGTACGGACTCGCACCAGGTGTTCCCGCCGATGCCCAATGGGCCTTGCCTATGTGTATGGTGTAGTAACCCGCATCCTGCAATAATCGTGGCAAAGGCGTTGCATAAAGGGTGTTGCTTATCCCCTCCACAGGACTCATACCGTTCAAGTTCCACTCAGGATGCACAAAGGCGGTTGTGTTGTCCCTGTTTGCACCACTCTGAGCCATAGCCGCCGCACCTCCCGTAGCATCACTCGGCGTATCCTTTGTTGTTGATGTCCAGTTGGTTATGCGTGAATGAGCCGCATTTACACCCGTCAAAAGCGATGTGCGCGTAGGTGTTGAAACAGGACAAGCGTAGGCATTGGATAGTATCACACCCTGCTTTGCAAGGCGCTCCATATTGGGCGTGTTGTAACGCAAATTGTTTGGATAGACCTCCTCTCCGTAGGCCACCGAACTATCTACCCAACCCATATCATCCACAATAAAGAAGACAATGTTCTTCTTCTCAGCTCCCGCCGCTACCCACGGCATCAACAGCGCTAAACCCGTCAAATGCTTTACCTTCATAGGCTTTACCATATTATATATATAAGTAAGCACAAAGATAACAAAAAGTTGTTTGTTTGCAAATTGTTTGCCGTGAAAAGGCATATTTGTCGTGATAAAGGCATACCTGCTGCCGCTAACCCTAAAACCGACAATGGGTAGTACGCGCAGTACAACCCATCGTCGCTTTTAGCGCCGAGCGTTGCATCTACGCCTTTCTGACGACAAATGAGTGCGAGAATAGGTGACGGTGGAGTTGGGAATATGACCGAGCGTTGGCTCATCTGCGATGACCCTTCCCTGCTGTGTCTCAGCAATATCGGTCGCGGTGCATAGCACCCCAAAGTGCGAGTTTGAAACTATGTGAGCAAGCTCCCATTTTCAACCTTCGCCCTTTGCACCTTCGGTGGCTACCGCTATTGCCTTCGGCTTAATCGCAGCGTTGCTACTACCACCTTTTGACGACAAATGGGTGCGAGAATTTTGGGCGGTACGAATGAGATGGGTAGGGAATTTAAGGAGTTTAAGGAGTTTAGAGAGTTTAAGGAAAGACCATAGAAGCACTAAATTCCCTAATTTCCCTAAATTCTCTAGCGCTGTCCTGCGTCAGCCACACTCCAGAGCGGATGTGGTGCGTCAGCCTTGCACACCCTCTATTCGCGCACCCGGAGCGAAGCGACTAAGCCCCCTTTTTTCAAAAGGGGTTTGGGGGAAATGTAAATATTTTTTTATAGTTTTATATAGCGCTTGTTCTCGGGTTTAGGTTACCCCGTAGGGGTAAGGATTAAGGGTGTCGGTCTGCAAGTTTACTTGCAAAGGCCGAACACCCTTTAGCCTTAATAGCCGTAAGGCTATCCTAAACACGCAACGGGCCTACTTCTCCTTGAGTTTCATCAGTTCGTACATCTGGTCGCGGAAGCGGGCGGCGGCGAGGAAGTCGAGGCTTTTGGCGGCGCGTTCCATATCGGCTTGCGCTTTGGCTATCAGCGTATCTATATCCTCAGCAGAGGTCGGTTTGGGGCTATTTTCGGCAGGGGTTTGGGTTGTGAGCAGAGGTTGTGTGCCGCTGCTCTTATGGGCTTGGCGAGGCATTATATGGTGCTCCATATTATATCTTATCTGCTTCTCGCGGCGGCGGTTGGACTGCTCTATACTCTCGCGCATAGTCTTTGTGACCTTACCTGCATACATTATCACAAGTCCGTTGGCGTGGCGTGCGGCACGGCCTGCTATCTGCGTAATAGCGCGCACATTGCGTAGCATACCCTCCATATCGGCATCGATGATAGCCACGAGCGACACCTCAGGAAGGTCAAGACCCTCACGCAGGAGGTTTACGCCTATAAGTACATCGAACATACCCGCCCTCAGGTCCTCAAGTATCTGCACACGCTCAAGGGTATCGACATCGGAGTGGATGTAGCGACAGCGAATACCCATACGCTCAAAGTAGGTTGACAGCTCCTCGGCCGAGCGCTTGGTCAGCGTTGTGACTATAATCTTCTCGTTGCGCTCTGCGCGTGCCTCAATCTGCTCTATAAGGTCGTCAATCTGCCCCTCGGAACTACGCACCTCCATAGGTGGATCGATAAGCCCTGTAGGTCGTATAATCTGCTCAATAATAGCGCCTTGTGAGCGTATAATCTCATAGTCTGCGGGTGTGGCACTCACATAGAGTGTTCGGTCGGTCAGCGCCTCAAACTCCTCAAAACGCAGGGGTCGGTTATCCCTTGCGGCTGGTAGGCGGAAGCCATACTCTACAAGGTTCTCCTTGCGGGCCTTGTCGCCACCGAACATTGCTCTGACTTGTGGTATGGTTGTGTGGCTCTCATCTACCACGAGAAGAAAGTCGTCGGGGAAGTAGTCCAACAGGCAGAAGGGGCGTGTGCCCGGGCTTCGTCCGTCAAAGTAGCGGGAGTAGTTCTCGATACCTGGGCAGTAGCCTAACTCCTTAATCATCTCAAGGTCGTACTCTACGCGCTGTTGTATGCGTCGTGCCTCGGTTGCTCTGCCCTCCTTCTCAAAGAAGGCGACCTGTTTGCCCATATCGATGTAGATTTGGCTCACCGCTTGGGCTATGCGCTCCTTGGTGGTTACAAAGAGGTTGGCGGGAAATATGCTCACACGCTCCAAAGCCTCGAGTTTATGGCCTGAGAGTGAGTCTATGCGGTATATGGCCTCAATTTCGTCGTCAAAAAAGAGTATGCGGTAGCACTTCTCTCCAAAGGCGGACATTATATCTATCGTTTCGCCCTTTACGCGGAAGGTTGCGGGGGTGAGGTCGAGTTCGGTGCGGGTATAGAGCGCCTCGACAAGGCGATAGAGTATCTGCTTGTGGTTTATAATCTGCCCCACCTCAAGGGTTAGGGTGTTGGCGTGAAAGTCGGCGGGGTTGCCAATGCCGTAGAGGCACGATACGCTCGAAACTACAATCACATCGCGTCGCCCCGAGAGCAGGGTGGCGGTGGTGGAGAGGCGCATCTTCTCAATCTCGTCGTTTATGGAGAGGTCCTTCTCGATATATGTGTCGGTAGAGGGGAGGTATGCCTCAGGCTGATAGTAGTCGTAGTATGAGACAAAGTACTCCACGGCGTTGTTGGGAAAGAAGTTCTTGAACTCGCCATAGAGCTGTGCGGCTAAGGTCTTGTTGTGGCTCAGCACAAGGGTCGGGCAGTTCAGCTCCTTGATGACATTGGCCATAGTGAAGGTTTTGCCCGAGCCTGTGACTCCCTGCAGGGTGCAACATTGCTCCCCGCTCTCGAAACTCTTGAGTATCTGAGCGATAGCCTGCGGTTGGTCGCCTGTAGGGCTATATTGTGACTCTAACTTGAACATCAAAATGTGCCGTTTGGTACTATTGTTGCAACAAAAGGGTTGAGGTGGTTGGGGTATCTTATCTTTGATATGTTTTACACATCTTTCTGTTTATTTTCTGTTTGCACACCGTATGCGTAATGCGTACCTCCCCCCCGACCACCTTTTTAGATAATCAGGCGCTTGAGTTGGTTAGCGATTGTCACCTTGAGTTTGTTCAGGCGCGTGAGCTCTCTCAGACAGTCTGTCTCCTGCTCCTCGGTGTGGTCAGATGCCAATATGGCGTTCAGCTCGGCTATGCGCCCCACCACAAAGCGGGACTTGTAGAGCCAAATGAGCTTAGGTATGCCCGAGCTGAGCATCTCCGACTCGGAGAGTGACTTCATATCCTTCTGCGACCAAATTGCGCTCTCAATGTAGTTGTCGTCCATCGTAAGGATGTCAACCGATGTGGTTGCAACCTCGGGGTCGGCATTGTTTACCAGCTCGCTCTGCGACGGCATACGCGACTCGGATAGAGCGTTGCGGTATATCTCCATAATGGCGCGATAGGTCTTGTCGGTAAGCGACATTTCGTCCTTCTCAAGTTCCGAAATTATCACATTCGCGACATTGAACTCAGCCACTGCACCACTCTCAAGAACACCATAGTTGTGGTTGCCATACTTGAGCAGGTAGTATATAATCTCGCGCTCAAGGGTCAGCGTAGAGGCTGAAAGTTGCGTCTGCCCGAACATCTCGGTAGCCTCCTCAGTGTTGTTTGTAGGGGCATTGTAGCGGCTGAATTGGCGATTTTGGTGCTGTTGTTGCTGTTGCTGACGGCGGATAAATGCCTCAGCCTCGCTGTCGCCCAATGCGAGCATACGGCGTGAAGCCACCTCGCTGATGAGCATATTTTCGTTGACATCCATTATACGCGCACACTCCTTTATGAACATTGAGCGTTGTATGGTGTCGGGTATCTGCGCTATGGAGTTGACAATATCTTTGGTTACAGCCGAGCGCTTTATAGGGTCGTTGTCGGCCTCTTTGAGCAGTAACTCTGCCTTGAAGGTTATAAAGTTCTGCTGATGTTGGCTGATGTACTGTTGCACCTGCGTAGCGCTGTGGGTGCGGGCAAATGAGTCAGGATCGTCACCATCGGGGAGCAATACCACGCGCACATTCATACCCTCCTTCAGTACAAGGTCTATGCCACGAAGGGAGGCCTTAATACCAGCCGCATCGGAGTCGTAGATGATTGTCAGGTTGTGGGTAAATCGGCGGATGAGCCTTATCTGCTCTATGGTAAGCGATGTACCTGAGGATGCCACGACATTCTCCACGCCCGACTGGTGCATAGAGATTACATCGGTGTAGCCCTCCACCATAATGGCAAAGTCGGCCTGCTGTATAGCCTTTTTGGCGAAGTAGAGTCCGTAGAGTTCGTAGGACTTGTTGTATATAGGGCTTTCAGGGGAGTTCTGGTACTTGGCTACGCTCTTGTCGGTGCGCATAGTACGGCCACCAAAGCCCACGATACGGCCTGAGATGTTGTGTATCGGGAACATCACCCTCTCGCGGAAGCGGTCGTAGAGTCTTCCGTCAGCCTCGCGCTTAATAGTAAGACCCGTGGCTGTGAGAAACTGCTCCTTGTAGCCCGCCTTGAGGGCGTCGGTGGTCATCTTGTCGCCCTTGCCCGGACACATACCGAGGCAGAACTTGCGTATAGTCTGAGGCGTAAAACCGCGCTTTTGGGCAAAGTAACTGCGACCCACGGGAATACCCTCTGCCACATCGTCGTTCATATAGGCTGTAAAGTAGTCTGCTACCCAGCTGTTGAGGGCAAACATACTCTCGCGGTCGTCATTGTGGCGTATCTGCTCCTCGGTAAGCTCCTTCTCGCGCACCTCTATGCCGTACTTCTTGGCTACCACCTTGAGCGCCTCGGGGTAGGTCATACTCTCGTGCTCCATAACAAACGATACGGCATTGCCAGCCTTACCGCAACCGAAACACTTGTATAGACCCTTTGCGGGGGATACGACGAACGAAGGCGTCTTTTCGTTATGGAAAGGACAACACGCCTGATAGTTGGCACCCTTGCGCTTTAGGGTGACATAGTCGCTTATAACCTCAACAATATCGGCCGCAGCGATAATCCTGTCAACTACTTCTCGTTCAATCATAATAGTCTGCAAAGTTACAATAAAAGTTCACAAAAAACAAATTTGCCGTGAAAAGGCGGCATTAGCTTCCTTCCTATGTTCTTGGCCTGATGGTCACATACAAGGAGTATGCTCCCACCAA
>JAFNYE010000023.1 GCA_017383345.1 Alistipes sp.
CCACCGTATGGCTGGCGTGTATGTTACCCTTGTTGAGGGTAGTGGCTGGGCTGATGGTGAGTGGGCACAGCTCCAGAAGGATGTGCTCGTTAAGAACACTATCCGCAAATCTACTATCGATTTGGCTACGGGTACGGTTACCCCTACTGGCGAGAAGCCTGCCGACGATATTATCCCATTTGTTGATGGCTATAACTTCCGTGCTGTTGTTGTTCCTCAGAGCATTGGTTCGGGCGAGTCGTTGTTCTCTATCACAGTTGATGGAGTGCCTTATAATTATAAGTATAAGGTAGATGGCACGCCTACAACCTTTGACTATGTATCTGGCAAGATGCATAAGTTCACTATTGAGGTGTCGAAGAAGGAGCAGACTGGTATCGAGTTCAAGGAGTTGGCAGTTAGTATCACCGCCTGGGAGGCAGACAATGCCTCGCACCAGGACGATGCACGCGAGTATGTCGTTGTACACAGCCCTATAGCCGGTCAGTTGGAGCGAACAATGGTTGAACGCTTTGAGATGGATGTTACTACCATTAAGAACCTCAAACTTACTGGTAACATCAACGCTGCCGACTACGAGTTTATGCGAGAGAAGATGACCTCATTGATGCGTCTTAACTTGAAGGAGGTTGAGAGCTATTGGGAAGGAAAATATCGCACAGGAAGTCTCAGTGGTAAAACTACACTTATCAAGTGCGTCTTGCCAGACAAACTGGAGATACTTGGCGGATTTGGTAACACTTCACTCACTGGAACGCTTATAATCCCTGAAGGGGTAAAATATGTTGCTGGTTTTGATGGAACAAAAATCTCAAATGTGCAGTTCCCTTCGACTTTGGAAGAGATTGGTGAGTACGCATTTGCTGGTTGTTCCGCGCTAATGTGCGAGCTCTCGCTTCCTCATTCGCTAAAAAGAATCGGCGATAGTGCATTTAAAGAAAGTGCAATTAGAGGCAATTTGATATTACCAGAAGGGTTGGAATACATCGGTTCAGATGCATTTTGTTGGTGTTATAGTTTGACAGGCTCATTAGTTATTCCGAATGGAATTAAAGCAATTCCTTCTACACATGGTTGGGGTACTTTTAGAGATTGTGGATTTAATGGAAATTTAACCCTGCCAATGGGTTTAACGGAGATACAGTCTAGTGCATTTGCTGGCACAAAGTTCAAGGGAGAGTTGAATATTCCTTCAACTGTTACAATAATCGGTTCAGAAGCATTCGCTGCTACAGAGTTCAATGGTACACTTATTCTTCCAAAGGAGTTAATTGTGCTGGGTTCAGGAGCATTCCTGGGATGTTGGCGATTGAGTGGTGTAGTTGAGATTCCTGAGAATATTACAGTTATTCCATCGAACTTATTCTATGGCTGTAGCACTATTGAGGGCATTGTTCTTCATAAGGATGTTGAGGTTCTCGAGTCGAGTGCCTTTGAAAACTGCTTCTATATTACCTCGTTTGTCAGCAAAGCAAAGAATCCGCCAGTGGTAGATGCAAGTTGCTTTAATGGTGTTGCAAAGGATAACTTTGTGGTAGAGGTTCCCGAGGAGTCGGTTAAGAAGTATCAGTTTGCTTCGGGCTGGGATGAGTTTAAGCGTATTGAAGCTCATCGTGAGTTCTCAATCTCTCGCAACCTGCTCCGCACACTTAATGCCGAGCATTCAAAAACATTCCTTGTGCGTGCCCTTGCTAACGAAGAGTGGAGTGTGGAGAGTTGTCCTGATTGGGTAAATGTTACCCCTTCGAGCGGTGTAGGCAAGACCGAGGTAACTGTTACTGTACACGAGATGGCTGCGACAGATGTTGACTCGTTCACAGTGGAGACACTAACAAACTCTTGGGGAGGTGTAGAGATAACTACCCACGATGGTCGTAAGGGCGAGATAGTATTCTTGCTCAATGACAAAGATTATCGCTCACGAATGACAGTCGAGCAGTACGATTATGAGTACGGCGATGGTGATATGATTACACATCAGACTGCAACCGTTGGTAATGGTGTAAATATCGTGCTGATGGGTGACTGCTTCGATGCAAAGGATATTTCGGAGGGTAAGTATCTCAAGGCTATGCAGGATGCCTATACCTATTTCTTCGATATTGAGCCATATCTGACCTACAAGGACTACTTCAATGTCTATTCGGTATTCGGAATGTCGGCAGATAGCGGTATGGGAACAGCCAACACCATTCGTGAGGCACGCTTCGGCTCGCAATACACCTTGAACGAGGGCGTTTCGCCAGACTTCGAGACGGTATTTGCAGGTGCTTGTGTTGCTCCAATCAATGACGATGTAAGCACAACGCTTATTATTCTGATTGAGAATAGTAATGAGTATAGCGGTTTGTGCTATATGTATGGTGATGGTTCTGCCGTGGCGGTTGTGCCTATGAGCAACGACCCTGCTCCATACGACTTCCGTGGTCTTGTACACCACGAGGCAGGTGGTCACGGCTTTGGTAAGTTGGCAGATGAGTATATTTATCACAACTCGTTTGTATCTGCGTGTCCAGGCTGTGGCAATACTCCGTATTTGGCGATACTCGCAAACAAGTCTTATGGCTTCTATGAAAATGTTTCGCTAACAGGCGATTGGAACGAGATAGAGTGGTCACACCTTATTTCCGACCCTCAATACTCTAATGTCGTTGATGTATATGAGGGTGCATATATGCACGCCCGAGGTGTCTATCGTTCGGAGGCGACAAGCTGTATGAACAACAATATCCCATACTACAACGCAATATCTCGTGAGGCTATGGTTAAGCGCATTATGAAGTATGCGGGCGAGGAGTATTCGTTCGAGGCATTCAAGGCTAAGGACTACGAGTCGTTGCCATCATCGGCAAGACCTGAAACCCGTGCTGAGTGGGATGGCGTTAGCAGTACAAGCGGCTCTTCGCAGTTCAATCAGCGTCCACCGAAGTTTATGGGCGAGAAACCAGTGTTTGATAAGAACAAATTCTAAAGGAGAGGATTACTATGAAAGCAAAATACTTATATATAATATCTGCGCTGACACTCGGATTAGTATCGTGTCACGAGGGTGATGTTATGCCTAATATAGAGTGTGACAGAACGATGTCGTTCAATGTCGTTGGTGCAAATGTGCAGACTCGTGTTCAGAACGACATATTCGAGGCTGAAGATAAAATCGGTGTATATGTAACCGACTATATCGATAATGAGACCCCCGCACCACTCCAGTTGTCTGGCAACCGTGCCAACAACGAGGGCGTGGTTTATGATGGCGAGAAGTGGGCAACCGTGCGTCCAATCTACTGGAGTGAGGGCAAGAGCGATGTCTATGCCTACTATCCATACATCGACAATGTGACTGATGTTGATGAGTTGCCATTCTCAATCGCTACCGATCAAGATGCCGAGGGTGCATACGAGGCTTCCGACCTTCTTTGGGCAAAGGCCGAGGGCGTTGCCGAGAGCGATGGCGCAGTACTGCTTGAGATGAAGCATACTATGAGCCGTTTGGTAGTTAGAATTATGGCGGGCGAGGACTATAAAGGCTCACTTCCAAAGGATGCTACCGTACATCTTCACTCAACCATTACCGATGTGTTGTTCTCATTTGATAGTGGCTCGGTTGTAAAAGACCCATATGCTGGTGCAAAGTCTATCAAGATGCACAATCTCGGCATTCGCACATTTGCTGATGGAGAGGCTGTGGTATATGAGGCGATTGTTGCTCCACAGATGTTGTTGGGTACAGTGCCCCTCTTGGAGATTAACTCAAAGAGTGTATCGTACCTATTGGAGGACTCGTTCAACTTCAAGCCAAGCACATCGTACACCTATACAGCTGTGCTCAATAGCTCGACCACCTCAATCAAGATTGATATCGGCTGTGAAATGGACGACTGGAATAATCTCGGTGGCGGCTCTGGCGACAACGAAGGTGATGAGGGCGGTAACGAAGGTGATATTGACCTTTCGGGTTATACCGACCTCTCGGCAGAGGGAACAGCTAACTGCTATCTTGTTCAGGCAGCTGGCAACTACAAATTCAAGGCTGCTATTGGCAATACCGAGTATTCAGTTGGTAATGTAAAGAAGACAGAGGTGCTTTGGGAGACATTTGGTACAGATGTAATGCCGAATGAGGGTGATTTGATTGCTTCGACTGGCTATCAGAATGGTTATATCTACTTCTCGACTGCCGAGAACTTCAATAATGGTAATGCATCTATCGCAGCTCGCAACTCAAAGGATGTTATCCTCTGGTCTTGGCATATCTGGTGCTCGGAGGAGGGTTGGACAGACCAAGTATATGCAAACAATGCAGGCACTATGATGGACCGCAACCTCGGTGCAACTTCAGCTACTCCTGGAAATGTTGGCGCATTTGGTCTCTTGTATCAGTGGGGTCGTAAAGATCCATTCTTGGGAAGTTGCTCTTTAACAGAAGAGATACTTGCTGCTTCAACAGGTACAAGCTATGATTGGAGCGGTGAGAATGGAGAAGACTATGTACGCCGTTGGCAGGATAATAAGAAGTCTTTGTATGACCCATGTCCTGTGGGTTATCGTGTTCCAGAAGGTGGCGCAAATGGCTTCTGGGCAACTGCATATGAAACTTCCTCTGACATATCGTGGGACCCGGCCAATAACGGTCGTCACTGGACTCTTGCAGATGGTGAGACGACAGCGTGGTATCCTGCTGTCGGCTATCGCAACAACTACACTGGGGCGTTGGAAGAGGTCGGCTATTACGGCTATTGTTGGTCGGCTTCTCCTTATCCGAACAGTAGCGGTAGCGCGTACAACTTGTACTTCAAGCATAGCGGTGTCTACCCCGCGAACAGGGGCGATCACGCCAGCGGCTATTCAGTGCGTTGTGTAAAAGAGTAAAATGTTGTAAGTTATACAATATCGCATGAAAGGATTCAAACAAATCAATCAAGTAAAGTTGTGTGAACTGATAGATGTTTATGCGTCTAATTGGGGAAGTTTGTCTAAAAGAGAGTTTGAGGCAAGACTTTTCGCAATTTTAATCGAGAGCAATGTTATCTCATCCAATATCTATGATATTATGAGTAAACTATGTGTTACTCGTCAGAAAGCTCGCAATTTATTGTATGAATACAATCTGCGCAAATACAATAGTGATAGCAATCAGCAAAGTTGTCTATTAAACGAACTGTTTGATATGCTTTTTAACCCTATTATTAGTGAGGGCGAGAATTGTAAGACAATTAAGCTACAAGTTGAGAATCCATATATGATAGACTACGTCAAGAATATCTTTGCTCAAAACCGTATTCTTGTAGATGGTTCGTTCTCTCCTGATATTATTACTATTAACAAGAACGAATTTATGTATTTATTTGCTTATTGTTGTATTAACGATAAAGACAAAAGTACTATTCTAAAAAAGAAAGGAATATATCTTAGTGATGATATACTGCACAATATATCCGAAATATGTTCTAGCGTAGCAAATAAATTTTTGGATAAATTTGGTGAAAAAGCAGTGGAAAAATTGTTTCAACTTTTTGAAAAGACTAAATTGTCCGACAAGGTACGACAACTATTCCAGACATTGTTTAAGCCTGACAATAAATAGGTGTCTCTTAATGCCCACGAGCTTCCGCCCGTGGGTGTTTTTATTATTTCTCCGCATCACTTTAATGCTTTATCTTAAATCGCCGCAAATGGAAGTGCTCGAATATTAACAGTTTAAGTATTAAATCGACACGGTTGAGGTTTTGATGCAG
>JAFNYE010000024.1 GCA_017383345.1 Alistipes sp.
ACAGTAACAGACGCTACAGGTCACTATTTGCTCAACGATATACCTGAGGATGAGCCTTTTACCATTGAGGTTTCAGCTGTAGGTTACACCACTGTAACACAAGTTGTAAAGGTCAATGCCGGAGAGCCTAAGGAGTTAGATTTTGTTATCTCCGAGCAGCAGCTTTCGCTTGACGCCGTCGTTGTTTCGGCCAACCGCAATGTAACAACTCGCCGTGAAGCGCCTTCACTTGTGAGCGTCCTTGACCACCGACTCTTTGATGTCACATCATCGCCAACCGTTGCCGAGGGATTGAGTTTCCAGTCGGGTGTGCGCGTGGAAAACAACTGCCAAAACTGCGGCTTTACACAGGTGCGCCTCAATGGTCTTGATGGACACTACTCACAAATTCTTATCGACTCGCGCCCTGTCTTTTCAGCTCTCGCGGGCGTATATGGCTTGGAGCATTTGCCAGCCAATATGATTGAGCGCATAGAGGTTGTTCGAGGCGGAGGTTCGGCTCTCTTTGGTGCATCGGCAATTGGTGGTACAGTCAACATTATCACCAAAGAGCCTCTCTACAACTCAGGCTCTGTAGCGCACACTCTCACCTCTATCGGATGCACAGGTGCGTTGGATAACAACACCACATTCAACGGTTCGCTCGTTACCGACAACAACAAGGCGGGATTGATGGTGTATGGTCAAAATCGCCGCCGCTCAGGTTACGACCACGATGGTGATGGCTTTGTAGAGATGGGTGAAATTGACGGTCAAACCATCGGTACCCGCGCATATATCAAAACAAGTCAGTACAGCAAACTCTCGCTTGAATATCACGCAACAAAAGAGTATCGCCGTGGTGGCGACCAACTCAACCGCCCACCACACGAGGTTTATGTTGCCGAGACTACTGACCATATAATCAACAGCGGCGGTATAACATTTGAGGGCACAACATCTAATCTGCGCCACCGCTACAGTGCATACATCTCGGCTCAAGATGTTAAGCGCGACAGCTACTACGGCTCATATATGGATCCTAATGCCTACGGTTATACACACGGCTTTACCGCTGTTGGTGGAGCGCAGTATATGTACCGTATGCCTAAGTTCCTATTCTTGCCTGCTGAGCTTACTGTGGGTGCAGAGTATAACATCGATACGATGAAGGATACTCCGCTCGGTGAGGGTTATCTCCCAACAAACCAGACAATCCACATCTACAGCGCCTACTTGCAAAACGAGTGGAAAAATGAGACTTGGGGCTTCTTGATTGGTGGTCGTGCCGACAAACACAACCTTATAGACCACATAATCTTCTCGCCGCGCGTAAACTTCCGTTACAATCCTACCCCAAATATCAATATCCGCGCCGTATATTCATCAGGCTTCCGTGCCCCACAAGCCTTTGACGAGGATTTGCACATCCCCATTGTCGGTGGCGAGCGCACCCGTATCCAGCTTGCTGATGATTTGAAGGAGGAGCGCAGCCATACATTCAGCGTGTCAGCCGATATGTATCACACCTTCAAAAACGGCATTCAGGGCAACCTTATGGTTGAGGGTTTCTATACTATTCTCAACGATGTGTTTACACTTGAGCAGACCGGCGAGACCACCGATGACGGTACAGCTACCATTCTGGAGCGCCGCAACGGCTCTGGTGCGACCGTTATGGGTGTAAACCTTGAAGCTCGCCTCGCATTTAATCCGTGGTTGCAACTGCAAGTTGGCGGAACACTCCAGCGCAGTCGTTACAAGGAGCCTGAGAAGTGGAGCGAGGATGAGAGCGTTCCTGCAGAGACCCGTATGTTCCGTAGCCCGGACAGCTACGCCTATATGACAGCTACCGTGACACCTGTGCGTCGTTTCGATATATCGCTTACAGGTACATATACGGGCAGAATGTTGGTACAACACTTTGCCGGCTATGTCGAGAAGGATGTGGCACATCTTACCAACGCCTTCTTTGATATGGGCCTGAAGCTTAGCTACGACTTTAGAATTTATGGCAAAATAGGTCTGCAAATCAATGGCGGTGTGAAGAATATCTTCAACTCATACCAGCGCGACTTTGACCAGGGCCCGGACCGCGATGCGGGTTATATATATGGCCCATCGCTACCACGAAGCATATTTGTCGGAGCGAAATTATCGTTCTAAAAACGAAAGAGAGGGTGTCCCGATTGGACACCCTTCATTTTTATAGGAATTTGATTTTAGGCTTGCGAAGTCCGAAAAACAGCAGGTTACTAAAGCGTAAATGAGCTTTTTGAGAGCGAGTGTAACCGACGCTGCGGAGCGAGAGCAGAGGGTGTTTACACACTTTGCCGAGCCACGAGGAGGAAAGACTCTCAGAGAGATTAACGACAAAAAGGCCTTGTCATACAAATTCTTTTTGGGTGGTAAAATTTTTAGATATAAATAATATTTATTAACTTTGTAAATCTAAAATTGTATCTATGAGAAAATTACTTGCCCTTATACTCTTTTGCCTCAGCTTTTTCTGTGGCTCTGCTCAAATTATGACTGCCGAGCAGGTGCGTATGGCGCGTCAGGTGCGTGCCGACCTCAATATGGAACAATGGGTCTGGGCGATTGGTGTCGGTGAAGATATAGAGAGTGCCGACAATAGCGCTCTACGCAACCTCACACAGCACGCTATGACGCAGACAACCATTGTTGACACCTCCCTGAAAAATACAAACAGCGGTGCAGGCGTAAAGAGTGATGTTACCACCTCAAGCAAGAGTGTAGGCATCGCCAACATCTATATGGAGAATGTGCATAGAATTATTCTGCAACCCGAGCAGGGTCAACAGGTGGTGTTGCGATATATGAGTCGCGAGGATTGGGATAACCGCGAGAATTTGGTTGGCGAAAAGATTTTGTCTTACATTGACGCTGCGCAGATGATGACCTCGCCTGAGGATATTCTGCGTTGCTACTCGTGGGCATACCTGCTCCTGCGCAGCTACAATGGCAAGCCGATAACCATTAAGGGTTTGAGCGCTTCGCAATATCTGCTCACAGCCATTCGCACCCTTTTGGACGACATAAATATTTCGGTTATCGGCGTAAAGCAGGACAAGGAGAACAAAAACTACCCTTACACCCTCTATCTCGACTTCACATATCAGGGTGAGCCGATACCGAGCATCTGTTTTGCCTACTTTGACGGTAGTGGCACCGTTGAAGGCGAGAGTGTAAAGGATGGTCGTAGCACCATTGTGATGAAGAAGTTGCCTGACACAATGAATATAACCATTGACTGCACAATGATTGAGCTTGCGCGTCAGGCCGACCCTACCGTTGCGGTGCTTATCCCGTCAGCCCCTTCGTTTGACGGTAGCGTAAAGGAGGTGGAGACCACCCCTAAGGGCGTGAAGGTTAAAAGCAGCTTTGACAGCACCTCGCCAAAGGTTAACTCTGCCGTACAGCAGAGCCTGAAGAATACAACAGCAAGCTATGCAAAGGTTGAAACTGTTAGCGACACCGCGCCATACACCAAAATTATGACCGAGATTGCAGGCTCGTTCACCAACCTCCAAGGCACCGACATCCGCCACCACTTTACCGATAGCGCGTGGAGTGACTACAAAAAGATTGTTGCCGAGGGTAACCCAACCCTTGCCCGCACACCGGAGTGGTCGTTTGCCCGCCTCGATTCGCTTGTAATATGCCGCCAGATGCCTATAAAACTCAAATTTAAGGGCAACAAGTCGTTTGTTGAGGATGTGGTGTTCCGCATCAACGCCTCAACAAAGAAGATTGAGTCTGTAGCCTACAAGCTCGGCACACAAACCGAGAAACAGATTATGGCTAAGGAGTGGGATGAGCGTGACCGACTTACTCTGATAACCTTCCTTGAGGATTACCGCACAGCATATTGCTTGCGCGATATGGCATACATCAAAAAGGTCTTTTCAGACGATGCCTACATTATCGTAGGTAAGGTGCTGCAACCTTCAAAAAAGAAGTACGGCGACAAGACCGAGTTGATAAACACCGACGGCAAAGCGGTATATACCCAATATTCAAAGAAGGAGTACCTCGAAAATCTGCAACGCAGTTTTACATCCAAGGAGTTTGTTAACATCCGCTTTGAGGAGTGCGATGTAGAGAAGGGTTATAACACAAAAGAGGGTATCTACGCAGTTCAGGTACGACAACTCTACTACTCCAACAACTACGCTGATGACGGCATTTTGACTTTGGCTATAGATATGCGTCGCGAAGCAAATCCGCTTGTGCGTGTGCGCGTTTGGCAGCAGAAGCGCGATTTGACATACACAGCCGAGCAGATGATTGTGCGCACCGTATCAACCGGCTCAGACATTAATTAACAGACTATGAAGCGGTTTGTTTCCACTCTCATACTACTGCTCTTTGTCGTGGCAAGTGCTGCGGCACAAAGCACCAACTCGATAATTATCAACCAAGATAGTTTTCGAGCTATTCAAAGCGACGAACTTACGGGCTTAATCCTTGACCCTATTGGTCAAGACCACTCTCGTCGCCCTTGCGCACGCATCAAGATGCGCATAAACCGTATGACAGCGGAGCAGATTAACGAGCTGCAACTCGAGATTATAACCAACAATGAGCTTACCCGCTTTCAGACCGCTACAGCCAGCAACGGACTGATTATCGAGATGACGGCAAAGAGCCAAAGCCGCTTCTACCTCAAACACAGCAAGTTTGGCTACTCAAACGAGGTTATGCTCAACCTTGAGGGCAACAAAGAGTACTATATCGAGGCAGAGTTGGTGCAGCAGTTTCCTATAACTATTGCCACCAATGTAGCCAATGCCGATATATACATCAACAATCAGTATAAAGGCACAAGCAACGACAACTTCTACCTTATCGTTGAGGATATGTTAGCGGGCGATTACGATCTGAGCCTCAAATATGCAGGCAAAGAGTACTCCCAAAAAATCAAAGTAACCACTTCAAGCGTCTATTTCAAGCAGGATGTAGAACTAAATCGAGTAACAACCCAATATCTTATTGTCAATGTTTTACCAAAGGGCGCATTGGTGGAGATTGAAGGCGAGCCGATAGAGATTACTGACGGCAAGGGTCGCAAGCTGCTTCAACAGGGCACATATCAATACAAAGTGTCGGCAAACCGATACCACGAAAAGAGGGGTACTGTGACCATATCTGAGGATAAGGTTGAACTCAACATCTCCCTCGAGCCGGCATTTGGTTATCTGAAAGTAGAGAATGAGCCGCAGTATAACGGCGCACAACTCTATGTCAACAATCGCCAAATGGGAACTCTGCCGCTTGAGAAGCCCGTGCGTCTTGATAGCCAAACACACTCTGTTAAGGTTGTAAAGAGCCTTTATCACTCTTTTGAGCAGGAGGTTGCTATCCTTGATGGGCAGACCACAACCATAAAACCAACCCTGAAACAAAACTACGCCGTTGTCACCATCACCGCCCAAAACAACGCAGAGATTTGGATTGACGGGGAGTATAAAGACTCCGGTAGTTGGACGGGTAAGTTGGAGATTGGCCCACAGCACGAACTTGAGTGTCGCAAGAAGTCGCACAAGACCGCATACGCACAACTCAACATACTCTCTACGCGCAACGAAAAGTTTGATTTTGACCCTCTTGAGCCGATATGCGGAACACTCAACATCGACAACAATGTCATCGGAGCCAATATCGCTATTGACGGCGTAAAGGTTGGCACCACACCGCTTATCAAGAGCGATGTTCTTGTTGGTCGCCACACCGTCACAATCTCACAAGAGGGATACAACACAATAACCAAAACTGTCGATATTGTCGAAAACCAAACCGTCAACATTACCGACCGAATGACGGTCAAAAAGGTGGCAACTACCGAGAAAAAACCAACCTACATACCATCGGTAAGCGCAGGTATGAACCTAAACTCAACAACAAAGAAGAACTACACCAAGAATAACAGTTACTCACACAACAAAAACATGGTGCTGTTTGGTCTTGGTTTTGATTTTGCTTTTCCATCAAGTGACAGCTATTACGAATTGGGTCTGCCTTTGTTCCTGAGGGTGGGAAATTGCAACCAGATAGTTAACTGTTTTCTTGGAGCGCGAGTATCTTGGTTAAAAGAGAAAAAGGATGCCAATTCGTCACAAAATGCAGCAACCATTTCCACCCAGGTAGCTCCAATGGCTAAATTGAGGTTTAACGCTTTGCGAGCAACCAATACTTCTATATTCTGCGACTTAGGTGCTGCATACAACTTCAACACCCTTAGTTCGCTCAATCGCAGTGTATCGATACGAGGCGATGTGGGTTGGGATCTTCAACTCTTTGATTTCTCGATTTTCGGAACATACTATATACAACCCGATGTCTTCTTTTGGGGTGTATCGTGCAACATATATTTTAACAGCGGATTTTTCAAATAACAATACAATATGAAACACAAGCTAACAACTCTGTTCACAGCTATCGCGTTGATATGCTGTAGCAGTTTTAATACCGTTGTGGCCAATGAGTTAACCCTTCCCGAGAAGTTATCTTTGCCTGCGCAGACCATTGAACCACAAAGCTTCAATGTGGGTAGCACAACCGACCAGCTTGTCATCAGCGCATCATATCCGTGGTTTGGCGTTGTGGGTGGCCGGGTAACCATCCCCGCATCGGAGGTGCAAAGTGTAAAGTTGTGGCTTGAGCCGAATTTTTCGACCACAGAGCGCCGCGGTGTTATCTCCGTGACCAAAACTTCAGACGGTACAACGACAACCATACCCGTTATTCAACCTCCATATTTTACATCCGTAACCAACGGTTTTCCTGCGCGCCTTGAGACTAAAAATAGCTCGAACGACGGCTGGGAAAGCAACGGCATTGCCACACCCGCCAACTCCTCGGCAGTACTAAGCGCAGTAAGTGCGAGTGGTAAACGGTTGGCCTTTACCGAGGATGGTGGTCTTGAGATTAGCGACACACAAGTTGGCGACTACTTTATATATGCTGTGCCTGTGGAAAATCTTGCCGCGGGAGAGCAGATAGATATTATGTGTACTATGGTGGCAATGGAGAGTTCGTCGCCAAAGTATTGGGTTGTAGAGTATTGGGATAACGACCGCTGGAACACTATTGATGGCGACCTTAGAGTAGCCGAGGAGGATAAAAACATTGAGTACTCATTCTACAACAAGTATTTCAAGTCGGCACACCACACATCCTACGCACAATCGTTTACCCTTGCAAACCCTGTTGTCAATAATACCGTTAAAGTGCGCCTTCGCATCCTCTCGGAAGGTGGTGGTGCGACAAAATTGTCTGGCGGACAATATACCAGCCTCTCTCTTGTGCGCCACAACAACGCCCCCGCTATAATCGACACAAAGAGGGTGTTGTTTATCGGCAACTCGTTCACATACTTCTTCAGCACTCCGTTTATGTTCAAGGAGATTGCCCGCTCGCAAGGTCATCAGGTTGATGCCGTTATCAGCGTCAAGGGTGGTCAGGAGTTCTCCGAGCACCTTAGACTTGAGCGCTCCAATGAGGCTATTACGCGCGGCGGATATGATATCGCCTTTTTGCAGGACACATCTCCAAACCCTGCAATCTATGCCGACACAGGCAACCCCGACATCCTCAACGCAAGTCGCGAGATAAACAAATTGACCTTCAAACACTCGCCTAATTGCCAAATAGTCTATGAGCGCACCTGGGCCTGCCCACACAACAACTATCGCACCTATGGTAGCTATGATAAGCTCGACTTTCTGCTCAAAAAGGGCACAGAGATGCTCAAAAAGGAGTTGAAGCAGGATAAAATTATCGTTTCACCTATTGGCTTGGGCTTCCGTGTAGGTCGTGAACACAACCTGCCACTACTACACACCGACAACCTTCACCAAAGCCGCGTGGGGGCATATATGAAGGCGTGTATCAACTACCTGTTTATATACCAGACCCGCTTTACCGACTCTGTAAGCGACTGCGGTGTTGATGCAAAAACCGCCGCCCGTGTGCGCCAAATAGCTGAACAGGTTGTTTTTGAAGGTGTTAAAGAGAAATACAACTATTAGACCCAATATTATCTCAAAAATATCTCTCACGGTTGTGGGGGATATTTTTTATAATACACTTCTCCCCAAATTTGCTCAAACAGGAAATTTTTATTATCTTTGTAAAAATTGACCTTAAAGCACAAACATATCTACTAAATATTTTTACTAACTTAATTTAACCAACAATTTATTATGAGAAAAATTGCATTTCTTTTAAGTCTGATGTTGGGGTTGGGTTTTGCAGCCTGTGAAAAGCAGGATATTGCACCGGTTGAACCCGTTTTCCCTTCACCAGAGGCTGTTGTCGTAGATGATGACGCTTGCGGAAAAGGCAAAATTGCTCTGCTTTTTGATGGCACAGCTGCTATCAAAGCGGGCGCAGAGAGTTTTACTGCAACTCTTACTCCTACAGAGGAGACCGAGGGTGCTGCTATCGCGCTAACCCGCAAGGTTAGCCACTCAAAGGCTTGCAACCCTGTTTTTGAGAATGTACCAAACGGTGTTTACACTGCTTCGGTATTTGCAACCTATCCAAACGAAATCGTTACCGAGCCAGTCTTTGTCAAAGACTCTGAGGGTAACATTGTAAAGCTTCAGATTGGTGGCGGTACTGTTACTGTAAAGCTTGCTTACGCAACCTCTTCAACATTGGCATTCACTTGGAGTGTCAGCCGCTTTGAGGATCCGGCAAAGGACCGCAACACCGCTTATGACTTCGGTATCTACAAAGATGCTGCTTGTAAGGAGCTTATCGTATCTTGGAAAACCGATGCCAACGCATCTATCTGGACCGGCGACCTTGCTGATGGTCACCCACAGTTTGAGTTCTCCGGCTTGGATCAGAACACCTCTTACTGGATTGTTGTAAACGATACCACCAATGGCGCTAAGTCGGCTGTTGTTGAGGGTAAGACTTTGCCATTTGAGGTTGTTATCCCTGATGCTGCTAAGCCTGTCGAGGCTAACGGTATTGCTTTGGCTGAGGACTTTAGTGAGCTTGTATGGGGTGCAAACTACCTCCGTGGCTCTGCTGCTTATTCGGCTGACGACCGCAACCTTGCAACCGCATTTGACAAGGCTACTGGTGTAAACCCTGTAAACGGCGGCCCGTGGAAGTGGTATCTTGTTGCTCCTGGAACAGAGATTGGTCTGTTTAGCACAATGAAACACGCTGTTGAGAACTCTCGCCTTGCTCAATGGGGCTCTTGCAACGAGATTGCAGGTGGTAGCAACACATCTGTCTGTGGTCGCGTTGGTCACCTCAAGATTGGTGCTTCAAACAAGGTTTCTCTTATGTGTACCCCTGCACTTGTTAACCTCAAGTCTGTGGCTACTATTGAGCTTTCGTTTGATCAGGCCCTCTATGACACCGACCCTACTACTGCCGGTATTTTCGTATTCACAGAGTCAAACCACGCAGACAAGAGCGGTATGTATGAGGTAACTCCATCATTTACCAACCTCACCCCTACTGCTGAGTTTGAGCTTAAAGCAGGTCACAACTTCAAGAGCGAGACTTTTGTTATCAAGAATGTTCATCCGGGTTCACGCATCGGTATCGGCCCTATCCGCAAGGATGGCTCTGCACCAGGCTCTTCACAGCACCGTATGTACTTGGATAATGTTGTTGTAAAGGTAATCTCTTATGAGACTATTAAGGTTGAGCTTGCAAAGCCTGTTATCACATCGGCTTTGGGTAGCGAGACTGAGATTACAGTTAAGTGGAACGCTGTTGAAAATGCTTCAGGTTATGTTCTTGAGTACAAAGAGAGCAGCGAGAACAACTATACAGCCATCGAGCTTGGAAATGTTCTTGAGCATACTATTAAAAACCTCAAGGCTACAACATCATATCAAGTTCGCCTTAAGGCTGTTGAGTCTATGTCACAAAGCGAGTCTGAGTACTCCGATGTAGCAGAGGTGGCAACCGTTGCTAAGGCTACATTCCCTATGGTGGCAAACAACGCTGACGAGTTTATCGCTATTCTTGCTAATGGTGGCATCCGCACAGCATCCCCTACCGACGAAATTCAGATTAAGGGTAACCTCGACTTTGCAGGCAAGACACTCCCTGCCGAGGCTGTATTCCCAGGTGTATTGGTTGGTAACAACGCTGTTCTTAGCAACATCAACTCTGACCACGCTCTGTTCGCATTGGTTGGCTCAGCTAAGGATCTTACTATCGACGAGTCTTGCTCATTCAACGCTACCGCTATTGCTCCTCTTGCTGCTTTGGCTGGCGAGGCAAATGGCACTATCACAAATGTTGTAAACAAGGCTAATGTCGCTTTGACATTGACAGCAGAAGCAAATAATACCGTAACCGTTGCAGGTATCGTTGCAATTGCTAACGGCGCGTTGGAGAACTGTAAGAACTACGGCGCAGTATCCTACACCAACACCGCTGCTTCATACGGAGGTCTGATTGCTGGCGTTGCTGCTTATGGCAATGGCGCATTGACAAAGTGCGAGAACCACGGAAAGGTTACATTGTCTATTCCAAGCATCTCTAATTTTGGTATTGTTAAGGGTGTTGAGAATGTTCCATTCCATATCGGTGGTTTGGCTGCACAGCTTACCGCTTCAGCTCCGGTAACCGAGTCTGTAAACAACGGCGAGGTTGACTACAACATTACTAAAATTGAAAACCTTGGCGTCTCTTGCGGAACAAACCTTCCTCGTATGGGTGGTCTTGTTGGTCTTACTCAGAGCAGCATCGCAAACTCAACTAACAACGGTAAGGTTAATGTTAATGTAAAGACCTCTGACCTCTCTATTTATACCGCTAAGCACTACCCTATTTATGTGGGCGGTATCTCTGGCGGTGCTCCAAATGATGCTACAGGTGCTACAGGTGCAGATATTACTGACTGTGTAAACAATGGCGAGATTACCAGCGTAACCTACTGCAAGGGCTCAATCGTTCCTGCTACAGGCGGTATTGTTGGTTGGCCGGGCTTCTTGGATCCTTCACAGACCAACTTGATTACTCGTTGCCAGAATACAGCAGTAATTAACGCCACCACTTTTGCTATCGCACGCGTAGGAGGTATCTCTGGTGGTTCGGGTAATGTTACCCACTGTAAGAACACCGGTAATATCAACGGTAGCCTCTCTATTGAGGATGGAAACATCGGTGGTATCATCGGTTGGTTGGACAAGGGTCACAAGTTCGAGTACAACGAGTGCTACGCTAAGTTGACCAACCTCCGCGCTCCGGGAACCAGCGGAACCTCTGAGATTGGTGGTCTTATTGGTCAGCACGGTAACTATGACAGCTGCCCTGGTGAGGGTCGTGGTTGTGTTGTTAATTGCGACATTACTTATGACTGGCATAACGAAAGTTGGTATGGTATGTTGCTGGGTTACTATTGGGATACTGCTCATACTGTCGTTTTGGGTACCCCTGAGGAGCCTATCAAGGTTCTTGGTGGTAGTATGACCTACTCTGATGGTACAACACAGGTAACTGCTGAGAACTACACTCAATACACAAATCACAGCTCTGCCGGCGGTAAGTCTGGTAGCAAAGCATTTACTGTTCATGTAAAATTTGGAAACTAATATTATGAAAAAGTTAATATCAATTTTAACATTCGCTTTGTTGTTTGTTGTTGCTTGTCAGAAGAGCGAGCCAAACACCGAAGTAGAGCCACAGGTAGAGCCTTCGCTCACCTACTCACAAGAGTCTATTGGTGGTCACGAGGCTATTATCGTAAAGCCATCATCGGTAAAATCTATCTCACCGGTTGTTGTTATGCTTACTGATGATTTGGAGCTTAAGACCCGCGCAGCAGAGCAGATTAACATCAACTTTAAGGCTGCCGAGCACTGCCTTATCGGTAACTATATTCTTTGCGTTATTAAGGCTGAGGCAAACGACGATATAACCTTCTTGAGCGAAATCAAGAACCTCTATCCTCGCGCATCAAGATTGTACTTGCTCAGCTATTGCAACGGTTTGGCTTATACTGCAGCAATGGTTATGCCTGATGTATTTAATGCATACGCTTGTGTTTCAGGTGCTATCGAGGTTGAGGCATACAAGACCAACAGCTTTGGCAAACCTGTATCGTTTATGCATGTACACGCTACCGACAACTCTGTTTACAAATGGAATGGTGTAGAGAACAAGTCTGTATCTGTTCCTTTGAGCGTCGGCGCTATTGTTGCTGTCAACGACTGTATTACTTACAAGACATCTGAACTCTTGGCTCGTGAGGGTAAGGGTCGAGTAACCTGCACCCACTACACTGGTAGCCAGTCTGGTCGCGATGTTAAGTTCTACACCGTTGAGGGCGCAAGCAACGGCTGGTGCGACGGCGAGTTTGAGGTTTATAACCAAGTTTGGAACTTCTTTAAGGCTCACTAAGTCTAACAACACAAATAGAATATAATATTATGAAGAAGATTATAACCTTATTTGCAGCACTTTTGCTCTGCTATGTAGCAAGTGCCGGTACTCTCAAGACAGAGTCTATTCAAGATCAGGGTCTTAACAGATCATACTATCTCTACCTTCCATCTGACCTTCCGGCTGATGCTCCACTCGTATTTATCCTTCACGGTTATGGTGGTAGCGCAAGCTCTTATGTAAACAACGCTTCGCTTACATTTAAGCAGTTGGCCGAAGAGTACAAGGTGGCCTTGTGTTACCCACAGGCAACCTCTGACCCTAAGGGTAAGAATGGTTGGAATGTATATTACCCTTGGCAGATTGACGCTATGAAGGTTGATGACTGCGAGTTTATCTGCAACCTTGCAAAGCACCTGCAGTCAACCTATAACCTCTCTGCAAAAAACACCTTCCTCACAGGTATGTCCAACGGTGGTGAGATGTGCTACCTGTTGGCTTATCGCAAGGCAAAGGAGTTTGGCGCTATCGCTTCAATGGCTGGTCTTACATTGGTTGAGATGGCTAAGCGTCACAACTACACCGAGCCTATCGCCTTTATGGAGGTACACGGTACCGGCGATACAACATCGCGCTGGGAGGGTGACGCAACCGACCAGTATGGTTGGGGTGCTTACTTGCCGGTTCCTACTGCTGTAGGCGCTGTAGCAGCCGGAAACAAGTGTATGTATGAGGAGCACTCAGAGCTTCCACGCATCAAGAACAAAGTTTTGGTACACCACTACTATGGCTCTCCATCGGGCAAGGATGTGTGGTTCTATGAGGTACGCGGTGGTGGCCACAACTGGGCTACAGACTCTTTTGACTCTTGCCGTGTAATTATGGAGTTCTTCAAGGCTAATATGCGATAATCTTTGTCGTTCTAATCTCAAACGGAGGGTGTTTGCCCTCCGTTTTTTGTTGCAGAGAGGGGGATTGGCTACTGCGCAGACAAAGTCTGCTCCGTTGACGCCTTTCCCCTGCCTCGCCGGCGGGCTCCTTACAAAATATAAACGAAGCAAGGGGTTGATAAATCAACTTTCTTTGTTTTCCATCTCCTCTTCTCTCAAATAAAGTTTGTAGAGGGGAGATGAAAAACAAAAAGATGTCTTTCGACATCCCTTTGCTTCTTTTATATTTTGCGGAGAGAGGGGGATTCGAACCCTCGGAACAGTTGCCCGTTCACCGCATTTCGAGTGCGGCCCGATCGACCACTCCGGCATCTCTCCTAAGCGACTGCAAATATAGCAACTATTTTCTTATTATATCTTTCACCTCTCAAAAAATTAAGTTCAACCCCCTTTTATGCCGAATCACCCATTTTTTTGGAGATTAATCTCTTGTTTTTAGTATATTTGCACTAAGAAAGGCACGATTTTTACTCTGCTTTGCGTTAGATAATAAAACAAGTGGTATGAAAAGATTGATATTTATATCGTTATTAACGATGCTTTTATCAAGTTGCGCTGCATTTAAGAGTGCAACTATTGGTGACGACATATACACTCAGCACAACCCCCAGCAAATTGCCGAGCAACAGAAGCAACTTGCCGAAATTGCACGCGCAAGAGCCGAGGCTCAACAAGCGGCGTGGGAGTCTAAATTGGCTGAAGCTAAAGCTCTTGCTGCCGAGATGGGTGTTGTGGAACTCAACACAGTTCCTGCCTCTATAAACCCATACGACGCTGTGTTGGCTGATGACTACCAGAGCGCCTATGCTCGCCGTCTATACGGTTTTTCTTCGCCCTCTTACAAGATGCCGTCAAGCTACTACACATACCGCTACAGCGACGCTTATCACTATGCCAGCGCCTACGATCCTGCATTTTACAACATTATGGTTTCGGGCGATCAGGTATGGGTGGAGCCTAAGTATATAACCTCTATGTTTGGCTCGTGGGGTGCTTCAGTGGTAATACCTACATACGGCTGGTATTATGGCTGGGCCTCCCCTCGCTACAACTGGTGGTATGGTTACCCGCGCTACTCGTGGTACGACTGGGGCTGGGGCAGTATATACGACCCATATTGGGAATGGAGTTTCGGTTGGGGTGGATACCCTTATCATCCAGGTTTTATACCTCCACATCACCATCACCATTACTATCCGCCTCACTATGGTCATTCACACCATCACCACCGCACTATTGCTACACGCCCCGTACACTCTTCTAACCCGGGCAGCAGACCTGCCTATATATCGGGAGGTAACTACAACACTCCTCAGTCGGGTGTAAGCAGTAGCAGCAGATACCAAAATAGAAGTCAGAGTGGAACAGTTACTGGTAGTGGTCAGTACCGTGGCAATAGCTCTTATCAGGGTCAATATCGCGACAATAGCCGCCCTTCAAGCTCTCAAACGCGCTCACAATCTAACTTCAACCAGCGTAACGACAGTAACTCTTTCCGTGGCTCAAACAGCTATGGTGGTGGTTATAGCGGTGGCTATAGCGGAGGCGGTAACTCCTCGGGTGGATATCACGGCGGAGGTCAAGGTCGCAGATAGGTATAATTTATGTAAGTGCAAACAGTTATGAAAAAGATAGTAACATTTTTAACATGCCTGCTCCTTATAGGT
>JAFNYE010000025.1 GCA_017383345.1 Alistipes sp.
ATTGTGGCTAGCAGTCAAAATGATACCACCGCAAGCACCTTCCATAGTCACTGCAAGTTCAGTAGTCGGAGTAGAAGCCAAGCCGATGTTCACTACATCGAAGCACCGTAGTCGGTGTAGCTGCGCACATCGGCACCCATTGTGCGATACTCCGCTAAGAGGGCGATGTTGCCAAGTGTGTGGTCGTCGCGCTTGCCTGTCGCCCCTACAATGGCTATCCTCTTTTTACCCTGCGAGAGCAGATATCTGACCGCCTTAGTCTGGTCATTTGTCTCTTGGTCGGTCTCGTAGTGGATAATATCGGCAAAGCGCTCGCGATTTTCAGCCGAGAGCGAGTCGCCGTCGCCTATAATCATATCGGGTATATACCCGCGGGCTATATATTCGTCAGCACCTCCGTCACAGCAGAGGGTAAAAGGAGCGCGTGCAAGCACCTGAAGAGGTTTACTGTGTGACGGGAAGTCCCCATTTGCCACAATTACGGCATCAAAATTTTTATCGTTCAGCATTTTGTTCAATCATCAATTTTTGCCACTTTCTGTATCCTAAAATGGCGATAACGGCATATAATGCATATAATGCGGCAGTGAGATATAACCCCTTGTAGCAGTATAGACCTGCCGAGAGAATATCGACTACAATCCAGACTATCCATTGCTCTATCCATTTGCGAGCAAGCATCCACATACCCACAACGCTTAGTGCTGATGTAAGTCCGTTAAACCACGCCACATCGCTGTCGGTTAGGTGTTGCAGCGCTAACGAAATGACAACTTGCAGTATGGCGTAAAGTGTCACCATAGCCACTATCTGGCGTAGGCTGATGTGCGTTATTGGCAGCTCGCGACTCTCTGCCCCATTGTACCTCCACGCAATCCATCCGTAGATGGCCACAACCAAGTAGTATATGTTTATGGCGGTGTCGGCATAGAGCCCTGCATCGTAGAATACAATAAGGTATATTGCCGGCATAATTATACTGGCAACCCAAAGCCAAATGTTAGCCTTGTACTCTAAGTATAGATATACCAGGCCAACAATTGTGCCGATAATCTCTAACCACTGCATAGTCTAATGTCTTGTGTTGATAGATGAAGGTTAGTCTATACTTATAGCATTTGGGTCGTTAATCAGCTGCCGATATTGCGTTGAGTCTATCGGTTCAAAGATGCCTTCGTCGCTACTATCTTTCAGAATGCGCTCAATCTCGCTTTCGGGATGAGTAACTATAAATTGTGTTGCCGAGTTGAAAACTCCAATAAAGAGTATAATCCACGCAATCAGAGCCACAATCAGCGCCCACCATTTTGGACGACGACCGAGTAAAAGTGCTATCAATACATAGATTAATGTAATTATAGGTACAAGGACAATACCTATGCCACAGAGTGACAGACCTGCACCGCAACTTGATACTATGTCGGATAGTGTGCCTAAATTGCCCGCATTGATAAATGGTAGTGCACCGCCTGTGATAAATATAAATATGGTGCAGACTAATCCTGTGGCTATCAAAACCAATGGGAAGATCATAATTATAACCACAGCCTTGAGACATACCAAAGCCAGCTTGCCTACTCTTGCTACAAATGTCGCTAAAGTCGATTTTGCCTGCTCCTCATCGGTACTGTTCTCCTGACGCTCGGCGATAGATTTGGCGGTAACAGCCTCGCCCTCCATCTCAAGTTTTTGGCGTGCTGTCTTTGCCTGAGGAACGACAAACCACATAATAAGATATGTAGCCACAAATATGCCGAAGAGGTTGCCTCCCAAGTCGTTCATCCAATGCAGATGGTGCGAGAAATTGCTTATTGGCATTAAGATTAGCGGAGCAAACATTGCCAATCTTATCAATACGGGGTCAATGCTGAAATAGCGTCCTAAACCTGCACATACACCACCCAATTTGTGGTTGCTCATATCGCGATAGAGGCGACGGGCAATGCGTGTGTCGGTTGCTGGCTCGGTTGGCTCATTGTTCGATATATCCTCGGCTGTGCCCATCTGCTTGATGATGTTCTCAATTAGTGGCAGGCAGACAACCTGCTCGGTGTTATTCTGTGTTGAGAGTATCAGCTCGGCTATGCGAGCCTCAATGTCGGCAATAATCTCGTCGCACTCCTCACTACCTTTGTATGCCTGCTTAAGCGATGCAATGTACTCGCTTAGGCGGTTGTAGGCAACCTTCTCAAATATAAAGGCAATGCCCGATATGCTACACTTTTTAATCTCGTTCATCTTATCTCTCCTTAATTGTGCTTGCGCCACTGTTGTTTGATATATTTACCTGGCAGTCGCCCGAATAGTTTATCGTTGATGCTCCTGCTGCTGAGGCATTGAGTATTGTGCTGCATTTAATCTCTGCACTCGAGGCTCCTGTTACCTCTATTGAGGCTTGCTCAGCAGCCATTTTGCCCTTTGATGCCCCCGAAATCTCTGCATCGAGATGTGTGGAGATAAACTCTGATGCATTGAGACTTGATGCACCTACAACCTCAAAGTCGGCCTTTGTAGCTTTGCCACTCATTGTGACAGTTGCCGCTCCTGTTATCTCTACATCGACCTTTACACAATCAATATCGGTCTTGACATTACTCGCGCCTACGGCCTTGATGTTAACCTTTTCGGCTGTAATGCTGCTTAACGATATCTGCGATGCAGCAGCGCTTTCTATATCTACCTCAGTCGCTTTGATATGCGGCTTGACCTCTATTTGAGCGCAGCCTACTGCCGAAAATTCACGCAATTTTCCATTGTAGGGTAGATAAACCTCCGCTTGTATAAAATCGGTGTTGCGCTTAATCTTAAAGCCCTCAGGGAAGCAGATGTTGAGCGAACCTCCCTCAATCTTTAGTTTTAAGGCATCGAGAGTCTTCTCTGTTGCGCGGATGATGATATTACCCTCGGTGCGCTCCTCTACATAGACCTTTATAGGCCCGCCAACGCTTATGCCATCATACGCCTGTTGGCTCTTTACGGCCCTCATTACTATGTTGTTTGTTGCCGATGCTGTTGCTGCAACACATAACGCCACCAAAGCTGTGATAAGTCGTCTCATAACTACTCCTTTCCTCTGATTATATTAATCTGCTCAACCATCTTATCCCACGCCTCGTCAAGTGTAGCCAAGTATGCTCGTCCATCCTCTGTGAGTGTGTAGTACTTGCGCGGAGGGCCTTGTGGCGACTCCTCCCAACGATATGTCAGGTAGCCCGCGTTCTTCATTCTGGTCAGGATAGGGTAGAGAGTTCCCTCCACCACAATCATCTCCGCCTTCTTTAGCTCCGCAATAATAGCCGGTGCATACTGCTCGCCCGTAGCCAATATTGCTAAGATGCAGTAGTCGAGAATGCCTTTGCGCATCTGTATTTTTACATTGTCTTCTCTCATAATTTTTCTATTTTATGCGGTGTTTACTGCCTTGTTTGGTCTTTGCTCGAAGGTCACATACGCTAAGTATGCTCCCTCCGAGCAAACTCCAATAGCGTTGTAAACCCTCGCCTAAAATCAAAAAATGGTTGCCTCTTTTTAATGTGTCTATCTATTTTCAGTTACGGTATTTGTCTTATTGAAATCGCAGCGTTAACCCTTCTTTGAAGGCTTTTCACTGCTTCGCCTCGGCAATATCTGTATCGGTGCGTTGCACCCTAAAGTGCGCGTTTGAAAATTTGTGACCGAGCTCCCATTTTCAAACTCACCCTTTGCACTTCGTGATTACCGCTATTGCACTCGGCTTAATCGCAGCGTTGTAAACCCTCCCTAAAATCAAAAAATGGTTTCCTTATTATAGGTGTTTCAACCTCGTTTGGTCTTTGCTCGAAGGTCATATACGCTAAGTATGCTCCCGTAGCGCAGACTCCTTTGAGGTTTACTCCTCAGGGATAAGAATCCACAAAATGACATATATCCACAGCGATAGTCCACCGAAAATTATAAACAGCAGCACCACCAATCTCACTAACGACGACTCAATGTTGAAGTATTTGGCAATACCTCCACAAACGCCGGCAACTGAGCGGTCTGTGCGGCTACGGCGCAGTTGGCCATTGTTCTCAACTCTGTTTTTAGGCTCTCCCTCGGTTGCAGTGGCACGAGCGGGTCCGAACTCCTCGGGTTTACCCATACGGCTAATAGCCGCCTCGGTTATGGCCAATGTTACAACCATCATAGACGAACTGAGTGCCTGAGCGAATATATCGGCAAAGCCTCGCTCGATGTCTTGCATAACCTCGCCTGTAGGGTCATTTACTCGGTTGCGTACATCAGCCAGATAGCCACTCAATCGCTCGTAAGCATCCTTGTCAAGAGTAAAGGCACATCCGCCAATATTGACATTGATAGTCTCTTTCATATATAGTTTGGTTTATATGTATTAATACTTTTAATTCTTTTGCAAATATAATATACTTTTCAGTACTATGCAATAAAAAGTACTGAAAATTTTACAAAAAAAATAGGTATAAATCTCCAATTAGATCTATACCTATATTATAATAAAGCAGTTTTTACTTACCCATCTGCTTGTTTAGGTGCTCTTTAATATCCTCCCAGCGGTAATATACGCTCTGAATGGGGGTTGCCACGCTTGGGTCGAGTATCTGCTCGCGCTCGTTGTGGAGAACTTTTACAAGGATGTCGCTATTTCTCTTGCTGCGATAGAATACCAACTGGATATTGGCGCCCATCGGGGTTATTTCGTTGATACGCCACTTGTAGCTTACATTGTTCCAATCATCGGTAACGGTATTAGCGCCCTCAATGCCGAGAATAGCTGCAAAAGGTATGACGGTAACATCGTGAGCAAAGCGGAGTGTTGCCTGCTCGTTACCCTGAGCAATAGCGCGGTCGGCTGTAGTTATAACATTCTCTACAAACGGATGTATTCCCGACACGATAACCTTGCCAAAAGGTTTAGATGGGCCTGTGAGTGCGTAGCGACGGATATTTGATGCACGCCATACTGCGGCACGCTCATCTTCGGTAAGGATGTAGTCAAGGTTGTCAACGCCCTCAACATCGGTAGAACCGAGAATAGCGCCAAGCAGGAACGAGTAATACAAAAATCGGCCCTTGTTCAGTTTGCTCTGAGGCTTAGTAAACAAGCGCTCGAGGAATGGCTTGCAGTCCGGCATATAGGCGTGCAGGAGCGAATCGCTCAGGCCTCTTGCATCTTGCTTTACCTCGTTTAGTCCTGCGTATGCCTTGAGGTAGGTGTTGTCGTTGCTCGACTCCATACGGATGCGCGATGACGGAACCATCTTTGTAATCTGCTGTACAGCCGACGACATACTCAGAATGCAACGCGGAACGGTAGTTGAGCGGCAGTCAATATAGCAATCTTTGTGGAAAATTTCGGGGTAATTTTCAACCATACGCGCAGCAATAGAGCGATGTTGCTCAAAACCTTTAGGCGATAGCTCTCCTGCGCGGTTTTCTGCATCTGCCGCCATAATGCGGGCATCAGCAAGGTAACGCTTACCCAACTCTGTCAACTCGTTGTTCTTTGCAGCCTTCTCTAAAACAGATAGAGGGTATTTGTATGCGTTGCTATCTGAGTGCCAACGCGATCCGTGGCGTGAGAGATGGCTCAAATAGAAAGGCTTGTAGCCCTTTGGTGCTGCAGTAAACTGCGTGTCGCGATTTTCAGCAGGGTAGGGACGGTAGAGTTCAAACTTGTAACCTTTATCAAAGGCTGCAGTCTCGCTTGTGCTCTGGGCAGTTGCGCTCAGAGTAATAAACGATAGGATAAGTAGTAGGGTAGTTCTCATTATTTGGTTGTCATTATGTCAAGAATAAGTTTGTCGGTCTCGCGCATACCGTTGCGACCAATGTTGGTCAAATTGGTTATGCACTTATCTACATCCTCGTCAATAATACCCTCCAACGAGGTGGTGTAACGCTGCTCAATGGCAAGCACAGCCGAGAGTACAGCTGTTGATACTCCACTTGTAACCTTGAGTGAACAGCTCGGTTTGGCGCCATCGCAAATCATTCCGGTAAGGTTTGCAACCATATTTTTTACCGCATAGCTTACCTGCTCAAACTCACCACCCATAAGGTAGGTAATGCCACAGCTTGAACCTGTTGCCGCTACTACACATCCGCAGAGAGCCGAGAGTCGGCCTAAGCTGTTCTTGATGTATATAACTGTCAAGTGGCTAAGAGCCAGAGCGCGAAGCAACTTCTCCTCGCTTACGCCCTTCTCGCGTCCAAAAATCACCACCGGTATAGTTGCAGAAATGCCCTGATTTCCGCTGCCGGAGTTGCTCATAACAGGCACCATAGCGCCACCCATACGAGCATCACACGCGCCGCTGGTGTATGACAAAATCTTGGTAAAAAGGGTATCGCCAAATATTGAACGCTCTGCATTGTGACGCATTAGACGACCCAAACCGTGACCATATCTGCCTTCAAAAGAGACCTCAGCTGCTGCTATGTTGAGCTTCTCCGCCTCCTTGAGCCACTCAATCTGCTCCAATGGTACAGTTGTGGCGTATTGGTAAACCTCTTTGAGAGTCAATGAGAGGGTAGAGTCTTGCTCGACATTGCTTTCAGTATTCTCGACACTGAAGAGTATTTGGTCGTTGAGACTTACAAGTGTGAAATTGGTGTGGGCACCCTCGATTATGGCTACAGCCTTATCTTCACCCTCAAATGCTTCAATACGGATATAGAGCATCTGGTTGGTCTGACGGTCTATATCTATGTCGATTGTAGCGTGGCTGAGATATTGTTTTGCTTGCTCTACAGCCTGCTCGTCAGCCTTCTTGAGTACTTCTAACTCATACTCCGATTTGCCCGCTATTGCTCCCAATGCAACAGCAATAGGCAGACCTGTCATACCTGTGTTAGGAATACCTACACCCATTGCATTCTTGTAGATGTTGGGGCTGAGTCTTACAATAAGCTTTTCGGGTAGGCGACCGAGCGTTTCGCACGCTTTGGCTACACATAGTGATACAGCAACAGGCTCGGTACAACCGATTGCGGGAATAACCTCTTTGTGTAAAAGAGCATCAATGGCTTTGTAGTTCATATTTTAACCAATTAGGTAGTATATGTATCCAATATATGCGGCGAGGAAAATCACACCTTCCGCGCGGGTAATTCTGCGCTGCCCGTAGAGTAACGCCGAGAGTAATAGTAGTATTGATGAACCAACCATAACCAGCAAGTCAATAGTGGTTATGCCGTTCATTGTAAGTGGCAATATGGTTGAGCAACTGCCCAAAATAAGCAATATGTTTGCTATGTTCGAGCCGATGATGTTGCCCAATGCCAATGCACCACGACCTTTTGCTGCTGCAGTAAGGCTGGCTGCTAACTCAGGTAGAGATGTTCCTCCGGCAAGCAGGGTTATTGCAATGATGCGCTCGCTGATATTGAAGTGGCGCGCAATCTCAACAGCGGAGTTCAGGGTGGTGTCGGCACCGTAAATTAGCGCCACAAGACCACCGATAAGCATCAGTAATGATTTAACCCACGAAAATTTCTCGTCATTATCCTCCTCATCGTTCTCCTCTGGTTTGTTAGTCTTGAACGATATAAACATTGCAACAATGTAGAGCAAGAGCAAAATTATGCCCTCTATACGCGAAAGAGTGCCGCCAATAAGCATTACGAGCATTGTCAACGATACAAGGATGCATATTGGGGTGTCTATGCGTATGTTGTTGCGTGAGAATACTACGGGTGAAAATAGGGCGCAGATGCCTAAGATGAAAAGAGTGTTGAAAATATTTGATCCAACAACATTACCTATCGCCATATCTGCACTACCGGAAAATGCCGAAGCTAAGCTGACAGTAAGCTCAGGTAGTGAAGTTCCTACCGCCACGATGGTCATACCGATGATAAATTCGCTGATGTGTAATCTCTTGGCAATGGCTGAAGCTCCGTTGGTCAACCAATTTGCACCGAAGGTAATAAGTGTAAAACCAACAACAACAAGAAGTATAGAGGTAATAATCATTATTAAAATAGGTATATTGTTAAATACAGCGCAAAGATAGTAAAAAATAGAAAATTTTTACAAAAAAATTTGCAGATAAGAAAATTTTACCTACCTTTGCACTCGCAATAACGCAAAAAGGTTTGGTGCCATAGCTCAGTTGGTAGAGCAAAGGACTGAAAA
>JAFNYE010000026.1 GCA_017383345.1 Alistipes sp.
TACTCACCCTTATCTTTATCGCTGCCGCCGCAATCTCTTGCAGCGATGAGCGCATTGTCGAAAACCTCTTATTGGGAGGCACCACCCCATTGGTCAACATCTATAGCTACAACGCCGAGGACAACACTATGGAGCACACCGCTTCAAAGTTCCGTGGCGAGGGCATTGAGGTTGTCACCAGCCACGCCAAGGAGATTGACGACAAGAGGTATCTGCCAATCATAACCCCTGAGTCAAAGGAGGAGTTCTACATCCTATCCAGCTCAGCCGTAGCAACACAAGAGGAGGTTGTTCAAGAGAAGAGTATCTTTGTACGCACACCGGCCTCAATCATTGGCAACATCGAGACCTCAAAAGTGGCAACCTTAGCCAACAAGGGCGAGGAGCTGACAATCATAGGCTTCGACACTGTAAACGAGCAGGGTGTGGTAAATCGATACAAGGTTAGCCACAACAACACCGAAGGTTGGATTTATGGCAAATATCTCCACCACAGCAAGGAGGAGGCTCTAAAGAGCTACAAGGGCGGTAAGTACGACAAAATCCACAAGGCCGTACGCAACCCATTTGGTGGCGGTAAGGCGAGTGGATGCGACTACCACCCTGTAGAGCGCGTGACATTTGAGGATAATGTTATGCCAGAGGCTTGCTACTCTATCTATCTCAACTGCGGCGTTATAGGCAACATTGAGCAGTACATTGCCTTTGCAAAGCGCACAAAAATCAACACCTTCGTTATCGACATCAAGGACAACGGCTGCCCTGGATACAAGTCGGAGGCGATGCAGAAATACTCCCCAACAAACTACCAAAAAGCCCCTTCTGCAGGCGAGGCAAACTACCTCAAAGCCGTAAAGCGTCTTAAGGAGGAGGGTTTCTATGTTGTAGGCCGTATCACCTGCTTCAAGGACTCATACTTTGTAAAGGATCACCCTGAGTGCGCCATAACATCCAAGTCCAACGGCCAGCCATACAAGCACAACAAGGCATATTGGCCAAGCCCATACGACCGCAAGGTTTGGCAGTTCAATGTAGAGCTTGCCAAGGAGTCTGTGCGCAAATTCGGCTTTAACGAAATCAACTTCGACTATGTTCGTTTCCCTGACCGAATGACCAAAATCGAGAACATCATCAACTACCACAACAAGTACAACGAGAGCAAGGTTCAGGCTATTCAGCGCTTTGTTCAGTATGCGTGTGACGAAATTCACGCAGTTGGCGCTTATGTATCAATCGATGTATTCGGCGAGTGCGTAAACACATACACCACAGCTTATGGTCAATATTGGCCGGCAATATCAAATGTTGCCGATGTAATCTGCGGTATGCCTTATCCTGACCACTTTGCAAAGAACTCTTACGGTATCCGCAAGCCGTGGAACGAGCCTTACAAACTCTTCATCAACTGGGGAGCAAGAGCATACGCCCGTCAGCAGGAGTGTCCTACTCCGGCTATTGTTCGCACCTGGATACAGGCTTACGATGTGATGCGTTATGTTGACCGCAACGGCATAAAGTACAACGCCGACAATGTGGAGCGCGAGATACGCGGACTCTATGACGCCAAACTTATTGGCGGATACATTCCGTGGAACGCCGCATCGAACATCGAGAAATACAAACAGCAAATCGGAGCGTACAAAATTGACTACCTCAAGGATTGGAAACGCAACAACAAATAGTCAATTAATTGCAAAAATTTGTGAAATAAAAAATTTTGTAGTAACTTTGCGGACTAAAAGCGCGAAACATCGATATGAAACGATACATTATTGACGCTCAAACCCTTCGTCAGCCCTCATTTGAGGCCGATATTGAGGTAGGCAACGAGTTGCTTGAAGCAATGGATGTTGCCGACATCTCAATGCTCAAAGTGGAGTTGCAGATTGCAGGTCAGAGCGTGCAAAGCAATAAAATCGAGATCCATATCAAGGGTAACGCCACAGTTACGCTCCCTTGTGACCGCTGTCTTGACGATTTGACACTCAACTACCCCGTGGAGGAGAGTATGACAGTATTCATCGGAAGCGAAGCTGTTCCGTTTGACGGCTACGAGCAGACAGTACAGACGGGCGACTGCGTGAACCTTGCGCAATTTATTTACGACTCGATTATGGTACAGATGCCAATCATCAAAACCCACCCTATCGAGGAGTGCAACCAAGAAATGGTAGCTCGCATTAGCGGCTTTACAGAATAAAGAAATATTTACAACTTAATATTAAGAACAATTATGGCACATCCAAAACACAAAGTCTCGTCAACACGACGCGACAAAAGAAGAACCCACTACAAGGCTGTAGTTCCTACAGTAGTGGCTTGCTCGAACTGCGGTGCTGCAGTTCTTTACCACCGAGTTTGCCCAGAGTGCGGCTTCTACCGCGGTAAGCTGGCTATCGAGAAGAAGGTAGTAGAGTAGTGAGCAACTAACGCCAATAAAGCATCGGTAAAACGATGCTTTATTGGTATAAGTATGTTTACAAACACCCCGTTGAAATGATTAAAATCGGTATCGACGCTATGGGTGGCGACAACGCCCCCGAAGTTGTAGTCAAAGGAGCAATCAAGGCGCTCAGCTATCTGGGCACCGATTGTCGATTGGTGCTATATGGCCACAAGCCCTCTATAGAGACCATCCTTGACCAACAAGGCATCGGCGCCGATATTTTCGATATCGTTCACACCCCCGACCAAATAAATATGGGCGACAATCCCGCCGAGAGTTTCATCTCCAAGCAGGAGTCGAGCATAGTCAAAGCCTTCAACCACTTGGCCGAGGGCAGAATAGACGCCTTAGCCAGCGCCGGCTCTACAGGCGCGATGATGGTCGGCGCAAAGATGATTATCAAACCCCTCTCGGGAGTTCTCAGACCCACCATCGCCCTATCCGTGCCTACAACTTCAGGCTCAAAAGTGACCATTCTTGACATAGGCATAAATATAGACTGCAAGCCCGAGGTTTTGGAGCAATATGCCGTCATCGGCTCACTCTATGCTCGCAAGGTTATAGGTATGGACTCTCCTCGAGTAGCGCTCCTAAATATCGGCGAGGAGAGCGGTAAGGGTAACGCCCAGGCCAAAGCCGCATACGCCCTATTGAGCAAGGGCAACAAGCAGGGCAAGTACAACTTTGTTGGCAACATAGAGGCGTCACACATATTCACAGGCGAGAGAGCCGATGTGGTAGTCTGCGACGGCTTTGTGGGCAACACTATCATCAAGCTCATTGAGGGTCTGCATAAAATAAATACATCCAACAATCTTACCGACAACTTCTGGCGCGGTATGGACTACGAGCAGATTGGAGGTATTCCAATATTAGGTATTAATGCACCCGTAACTGTCGCTCACGGCAAATCTACGCCCGAGGCGATAAAGAATATGATTATCTCAACCCACGACACTGTTAAGTCAGGGCTGATAAATCAACTCAAAAAATCATTCCAAGATTAATTTACACGCTTAGAGAAGTTCTCATAGCGCTTCAAGACTCTATTGGTGTAGGCAATAGTTATATGCGGCTCACCAAACTTACCACCCACCACAGCCTCATGCTCATAAAAATCAGGGTCGGAGAGTAACAAAAGGTACTCGCTTACAACATCCCACTCATTCTTATCGTCATCGTAATACTCCGCAAGATTGCGCGCATCGGTCACACGCGAAGCACCACAATTATACGCCGCAATAGTAAAGGCCGCTGCATCCATAGGGTCTATATCGCGCGGCAACATAAGCTGACGGCGCGTAGAACGATATATACGGCACGAAACATCAATATTTATAGCTACATCAAGCAACTCATCTGCCGCAACATCCCAATGACGAGCAATGTGGGGCATAACCTGCATCAAACCCACCGCACCACGCTCCGAGCGAGCATTGGGATCAAAACGCGACTCGCAAGAGGCTATGGCACTCATCAAAGTCCAATCCAGATGATGACGCGAACAGACACGACGGAAGACATTGTCGTAAGGGGAGATAATATACTCACCCTCAGCCAATAACGGCTCCTGAGCCATATCTACTGCGCTCATAACACCCCTAAACTGACGACGCGACAAGGGCATAATAACCACCACAACCAACACAATGGCTATGTATATAAAATGGAAATATCGCACTATCATCCTCATATCCAGGGGCAAAGATAGTGATTTTTACCGAGAACCGCGACTTTTTGAAAAAAGCCGCCCCAAAAACTTTCGGAGAAACTGTGTTTCTCTTCCTGGTGTTGCTGATGTTGTATTGCGTGTTTAGGATATCCTAAAAGCTATTACAATAAAAAATAGAGTCATTGCCCTTTCAAGCGAGCTTGAGGTCAAGACTCTATTTTTTCTTGTACCCCTACGGGGTATTCCTAAACCCGAGAACAAGCAAATCCTAAAACTATAAAAAAATATTTACATTCCCCCTAAATCCCCCTTTGGCAAAGGGGGACTTGGTCGCAAAGTTCCTTTGCTCCGAGGTGCGCGAATAGAGGGTGTGCAAGGCTGACGCACCACAAGCGCTCTGGAGTGTGGCTGACGCAGAACAGCGCTTTAGAGTTCAAGCAAGCTTGAGGTTAACCCCCTTTTGTCTTACCCCTACGGGGTATCCTAAACCCGAAAACAAGCGCTTTTGAGTACCATAGGGAATTTAGAGAAATTAGGGAAATTAGTGATTTTATGTCATATCCCTAAACTCATTAAATTCCTTAAACTCACTAAACTCTCTACTTTGACCTTCCCCAACCGCACA
>JAFNYE010000027.1 GCA_017383345.1 Alistipes sp.
ATATGGTCAATTGACTGCTGTCAATTGACTAACAGCCTATTGTGTCGAGCTCTTATCATACACCATTGCAAGCCTATCCGACATAAAATACTGAGCAATCCCGCGCAGTGCCATATAGGCTGTAAAGGCGAGCCACAGAGCATTATTGCCGATAAACGGATATAGCGAGTAATAAAGAACAAAATATGCCACCGTAGAGAGCAACATCGAATTGCGGAGTATGCGAGTAAGCGTTGCTCCGACCATAATGCCATCCATAAGGAACGGCAGTGCAGCAGCCATAGGGATAGCTATAACCCAACCGATATACCTCGATGCAACATCCAGTATCTGAGGGAGTTCCGACTCTTCACCCACAAACAGTGCCATAATATCCTGCCACCAAAATAGATATATCGTAATACAGACAACTGCCGTACCAAGAGCCCAAACAACACAGTATTTAATACACTTTCTAAGCGACAACTCATCCTTTGCGCCGACAAAGCGACCTGTAAGCGCCTCGGCAGCATAAGCAAAGCCGTCATTCATATAGGAGAAGAGGGTGAAAAGTTGCAACAACATCGTATTTACAGCCAGCACAATCTCGCTACCCATACGTGCCGATGCAGCCGTAAAGAATGTATAGACCATAACGATGCAGAAGGTGCGGATAATAATATCGCCATTAACCCTAAAGAACTCCTTTAGAGCGCTCATATCCAACACCTTAGCAATATCAACACGATGCAGAGTTTTTCTAAAAAAGAGCACCAGCAGAAGTATTGACAGCAGCATACCGCTCCACTGTGCAACCACCGACGCATATGCAATGCCGACAATACCCATATCAAAGCCAAAGACAAACCAAAGGCTCAGCAGCACATGCAGAATATTGATAAAGATAGATGTCCACATCGGTATCACTGCATTCTGCATACCGGTAAACCAGCCATTAAGACCGAAGAGCATAATACCCGCAGGGACCGCCCAAATGCGGGCATAAAAGTAGTCCGAGACCATCTGCGAGCCATTCATCATCCAGAGCGAAAGTTCACCAAGAGGATACTGCAAAATGAGCACCAGAATACCCAAAACTGCCGAGATACCGACAGCTCTGACAAGCATTGCCGTTGTTGTGTCAAAATCCTGAGCACCAAAGGCTTGCGCAGTAATTCCGCTAGTACCCATGCGGATAAACGAGCAGTTCCAGTATATAAAGTTAAAGATTGAAACTCCAACAGCCAGCGCGCCAATAGTCGCTGCGCTATCGCCCGTATGACCAGCTATCGCCGTAGAAAAAATTCCCATCAACGGAACGGTTATACTGGAGATGATATTCGGTATTGCTATTCTAAAAATTTCACGATTCATAGTGCAAAAATACCTAAAATTTGGAAATCCAAAACAAAATTTATAATTTTGTGTGATAATAGACCTAATAAAAAATTCTGTATGAAAAGGGCGTTTATTTTTATGGTACTCTGCTGTGCTGCTATCTTTACATCTTGCGACAAGGAGCTCCTGACAGAGAGTGATATCCCAGGCGTTGAGTTTGAGCAGCAGGAGTACACATTGCCATCAGAGGGTGGTGAGGTTATTATACCGGTACTCTCAACGGGTGTTGATTACGCAACAATTCGCTACACCTTTGAGGATGCTTGGGACTTTGACTCAAATGGCAACATGGTTCCTCGTGAGGGCTGGATTGACATTGTGGTAATACCAAACTACCCAGAGTCACGCGCTCTTATGAGGGGACGTTCAGGCATACAGCTCAACGTTAAGCCAAACAATACCCTTGCCAACCGTACCGCTTCGCTTATTGTTGGCTCTTTTAACAACACCAAGAGCGTTATCTTGCGTCAACCTACAATCAACGCTAAGCAGTAAAAAATCACATCTTACGCTTTAATTATACAATTAAGCGGTTATTTTCATAGAAAATAGGTTGCTATTGGGAAATTTCACTACCTTTGCAGCCAAAATATAGTACTATGGCAAAGTTTAACACAGAAAATTCGACAACACTTTCGCGTTTTGCAAAAGATAAGCGCGTGCGCACAGCTGCTCCAAAGGAGCGCACAGAGCGCGGTGAGCGCAACTTCTCACGCCCAAAGCGTGCATCATATAATCCTCACTTTACAGAGGATAATCGTCTGCGTGACGAATACTCTCAGGGAGAGCGTAGCGAGCGTCCAGCACGCCCAGCACGCCCAGCACGCCCAGCACGTCCAGGCTCTGCAAAACCATTTGGTAAGCGCACTGAGGGTGGATTCAAGAGCAAGCCGCAGGGTCGCGGCACTGCAAAGCCTTACGGCAAGCGCAACGACGAGGGTCGCAGTGACCGTCCACGTTCAACTGAGTCTCGCAGCGAGCGTCCACGCTCAACAGAGCGTCGCAGCTATCCAAAGTTCAACCCAAATAAGCAGACTGGTGAGGTTCGCCTAAACCGTTTTGTAGCACAATCGGGTATCTGTTCTCGTCGTGAGGCGGATGAGTTAATTGCTGCAGGACTTGTAAGCATTAACGGCGAGATTGTAACCGAACTCGGCTCAAAGGTTAAACCAGGCGATGAGGTTCGTTTCAATGGTGAGCGTATTCAGGGCGAGAAGCATGTCTACCTACTTCTCAACAAGCCTAAGGGTTATGTTACAACCCTTGAGGATGACCACGCGGCAAAGACCGTTATGGAGCTTATTGAGGGTGCATGCTCTGAGCGCGTATATCCAGTAGGTCGCCTTGACAAGAACTCACTTGGTCTGTTACTATTCACAAACGACGGCGATATTACCCGCACACTTACCCACCCTTCACTCAAGAAGAAGAAGGTCTACGAGGTTACCCTTGATCAGCCGCTTACTCGCGCAGATTTTGAGACCCTTGCTGAGGGTGTAACACTTGAGGATGGCGAGGCATACTTTGACGAGATTTCATGGCTCAAGGATGACAAGAAGTCTGTAGGTGTAGAGATTCACTCTGGCAGAAACCGCATCGTGCGCCGTATGTTCGAGCACCTCGGCTATCAGGTGACAAAGTTGGACCGTGTATACTATGCAGGTCTGACAAAGAAGAATCTTAAGCGCGGAGCATGGAGATTTCTCACTGTAGATGAGGTAAATCGTCTTAAGTCAGGCAGATACGAATAACAAAAAAAATCTAACCCAAATGGATAAGGTAAAGCTATTAGACCGCACCTTCAAGGTGATGATTCCTGCAGAGCAGATTGACAAGGCTGTAGCGGCAGTGGCAGAGCGACTAAACAAAGACTACGCATCAACCTCTAAGCCTCCAATCTTTGTAGGTGTGCTTTGCGGAGCGGTTGTATTTCTCTCTGACCTTGTGCGTAAGGTCAATTTTACCAATGAGATGACCTTCATGCAGGTGTCATCATATCAGGGTACGCAGTCTACCGGCAAAGTGATGCAAAAGTTGGGTATCGACTTTGATATTACCGGTCGTGATATTATCCTTGTGGAGGATATTGTTGAGACTGGCCACAGCATTGAGCATATGGTCAGCTATCTGGAGTCATTGAACCCTGCAAGTGTTGAGATTTGCACCCTATTTTACAAGCCAGAGAAGCACCTCTACGACCGCAAGATAAAGTATGTAGCCATGGAGATTGGCAACGAGTTTATCGTTGGCTATGGTCTTGATTACGACCAGGTTGGTCGCGGACTTAAAGATATTTATGTCCTTGATAATGAGTAATAACGAAGTTTTACAGGGCGGGCAACTGCTTCCGTTAGTAGAGGATTTCTATACAATCCAAGGCGAGGGCTTCCATACAGGTAAGCCCGCCTATTTTATACGCCTCGGCGGATGCGATGTGGGTTGCAAATGGTGCGATGCAAAGTACACCTGGAACCCAAAACTCTACCCCCCAACAGATATTGAGGTTGTTGTTAACCGTGCCGTTGAGTGTCAGGCTAAGTCTATAGTAATCACTGGCGGAGAGCCTCTGCTCTACCCTCTTGAGCCACTGACCTCACGTCTAAAGGCTGAGAATCTGAAGATATTTCTTGAGACCTCGGGCTCACACCCATTCAGCGGATATTTCGACTGGGTTTGTCTTTCACCAAAACGCAAACAACCACCTTTAGAGGAGGCCTTTGGTCGCGCTGATGAGCTGAAAGTTGTAATTGAG
>JAFNYE010000028.1 GCA_017383345.1 Alistipes sp.
CCCTTATATGATTGCCGCTTTCCACGAGATGTTTGAGGATACAGCCTACAACGACAAGTTCGTTCACGCTGCTGTTCACGGTGGCGACAAGTTTGCAACGACTCTTGCCGACGGTCGCGATTTGGCTAACTTACTTAACACCTCAGGCAACTATCCGTTTGTACTATTAAACTTTGAGACAGGCCTCAACAATAGTTCTAAGGAGGATAACATCAAAAATATCAAGAGCCTTATTGACGCTGAGCTCAAAAAAAATGAGGCTCGCGCAGCAATCGCTGTTCGCACAGAGTTGAAGGACAATATGTTGCTTGCTCGCGCATCGGTTAAGTCTAACTTTACAGAGCAGTATCAGATTGCAGCGTGGCTTGTAGAGAGCGGTATGTATGCTAAGCAGAGTAATAGCACAAGTGTCAAGGGTGACTATCTCGACATTCACGAAAATGTAGTACGCATAGCCGATGTACTCATATCCGATGATGGCCAACATATCAACGGCCACTCTTTGGGCGTAATTGCAAAGGGCGAGCGTGCAGATCACCTCTTTGTTATGGAGCTTGACCCAAGCTGGAAGGCGGAGAACTGCCACTTGGTTCTGTTCGTATTCACTACACAGCACGGCAAGTTCACCCTTACAAATGCAGCCAAGACTCAGTCTCTCACCTCAGGTATTGACTTTGATTACAAGTAATATTTTCAACAAATATGATGAGATAGCGGCCTAATTGGGTCGCTATCTCTTATTTATAAGAGAACTTGAGGGTTGCTATAAGTCATATAGGGCAAAAAATGCGAATTAGACTCTGCTTTTTCATTTTTTTTCGTTATCTTTGTGGTTAATATGAAAAGAATTGCACTTTTCCCGGGATCGTTTGATCCGTTTACTCGTGGACACGAGTCTCTTGTTGAAGGGGCATTAAGACTCTTTGACGAGGTTGTTATTGCCGTAGGCGACAATATATCCAAGCGCGGCTTGCTCTCCGTAGAGCAGCGCAAAGCCCTTATTGCCGACCTCTACGCTTCTGACCCGAGGGTCAAGGTAGCCTCTTACAGCTGCCTTACGGGCGACTTTGCCCGTCAAGTGGGTGCGGTGGCAATGATTCGCGGTATCCGCAACACTACGGACTTCAACTTTGAGCGCTCCATTGAGGCCACAAATCGCCGTATCTTCCCCGAGATTACGACAATTATGCTCGTTACCCCCGATGAATATGCACACATCTCGTCGAGCATTGTGCGCGAGCTGCTCAGTTTTGGTCACAATGTATCGGAGTTTATGCCTGAGGGTATAGATATAAAAAAGTACTTGTAAATAATTAATTTTTAGAACATAGTAATATGCAGTTTACAGCAGAGATGATTGCCGGCCTGGTTTCCGGCGAGGTTGTGGGCGACAAGAACGCAGCCGTTTATACCGTTTCTTCAATTGAGGATGGTAAGCAGGGTGGTCTTGCTTACCTCTCCAACCCTAAATATGAGCCGTACCTCTACACCACAAAGTGTTCAGTTGTACTTGTTGGCAAGGAGTTTGAGCCACAGCAACCCGTCGAAGCAACACTTATCAAGGTTGCCGATGTTAATGCAACAGTGCTTCAGTTGCTTCAGATGTATCAGGCAATGAAGCCTCAGAAGAGTGGCATCTCTCCACGCGCCTCAATCTCCGAGAAGGCCACTATCGGCGAGAACTGCTACATTGGTGACTTTGCCGTTATCGAGGCTGGCGCGGTAGTAGGCAATGGCGCTAAAATCTACCCACACTGCTATGTGGGCGACAATGTAAAGGTGGGCGAGGGTACAACTCTCTATCCGCGTGTAACTATCTACGAGGGATGCTCTATAGGCAACCGCTGCATCCTCCACGCGGGCTCAGTTATTGGTGCTGACGGCTTCGGTTTTGCTCCAAATGCGGCTGGTGGTTTTGATAAAATTCCGCAGTTGGGTAATGTTATCATCGAGGACGATGTAGAGATTGGCGCAAACACCTGTATCGACCGCGCAAAGACCGACTCTACCATTATCCGCCGCGGTGTGAAGTTGGACAACCTCATTCAGGTAGGCCACAATGTTCAGATTGGCGAGAATACCGTTTCATCAGCGCAGATGGGTATTGCCGGCACCTCAAAGGTGGGCAAGAACTGCTTCCTTGCAGGTCAGGTTGGTATTGCCGACCACATCACCATTGGCGACTATGTTAAGATTGGCTCTCAGTCGGGCATCGACCGCGATGTGCCGGATGGCGAAGTTCGCTTTGGCAGCCCAGCACTCAAGGGTATGGGTTACTACCGCAGTTTTGCAGTCTTTAAGGAGCTTCCTGATATGGCTCGCAAGCTTAGAGCTTTGGAGCGCACCGTTGAACAACTGACAAACAAGGAGGAGTAATGAGGGTACTAATTATAGTTTTAGCGCTACTTTTCACCGCTTGCTCCGGCGTAGAAAAGGGACACTATGTCATTGAAGGCAAGTCGTACAACGAGGGTAGTTATTACTACCTCTTCAGAGCCGACAAGATGGTCGATTCCGCCCTTGTGACAAACGGACAATATCGCTTTGAGGGTATTGTTGAGGAGCAGTTGCCTATACGCAACATCAGCAGCACATCGCTGCGCGACCCGTTTGTACCGGCTCGCTTTACCCAGGTAATTTTAGAGGATAGCGGCATAATCAAGGTGTGCGAGGATGACAACAGCCCAACCGGCAAACTCAAGGTTACAGGCACAAAGGCTAACAATACACTCTACAACTTCAGCATTGAGGCTACAGGCTACCACGAGGCTATGCGTTCTTGTGCTGACCGCGAGAAGAGAGCCGAGTATATGAGTAAATATATCGAGTTGGTCAAGCAGACCGTCTATGACAACCTTGACAACTTTGCGGGCGTGTTTATGTTCACATTGAGTTCTACCCGTTTTACCGAGCAGGAGCGTGAAGATATCCTTAAACGCGTATCTCCAAAGATGCAAAAGACGGAGGCTATTAAGCAACTCTCGCGCAAAGAGCAAACCCTCAAATCTATGCGCCAGCTCAAAAACACAAAAATAGAAGAGGCAGAAATCAAAGAAAATATTAAAAAATAGTTAAAATGAGAAAGTTTTTTGTAATCGCAGCAGCCGCTATGGCATTGGTAGGCTGCAACAATCACCGAGTAGTTATCAACGGTGAAGTATTGGGTGTTGAGGATGGTATGGTTTACCTGGCAAAACCTGTTCGTAATGGCGCACTTGTTGACTCAACCGAGATTAAGGCAGGCAAGTTCACCTTCAAGATTAACGAGGCACAGCCTGAACACTATGTTATCAAGACTACAGAGGATGTCCTCTGCTCAGTATTTACCGAGGACGGCACAATCACCGTTTCAGGCAATGTTTCTGACAGTTCTGTTGCCGCAACAGGCACCGTTGCAAACGACGCTTACAATAAGTACAGCGCCGATATGACTCTCTTGAACCAGCGCTATGCTCAGGCTGCAAGCGACCAGGAGCGCGAGGCTCTCTATGGCGAGTATAACGAATTTATCGACAAGACTATCGAGGAGAACATCGACAACATCTTCGGTGTTATTATGTTCATCCAGAATAAGGGTTATGAGTTGTCGGCTGCACAAATGACCGAGAAACTCAACGCATTGGCCGAGAATGTTAAGGCGTTGCCTGTAGTTGTTGAGGCGCTTGATAAGGCTGCACGCAAGATGCGTACCGAGCCACGCGCTGAGGGCAGCGATTTTGTTCCTACCTATATTAACATTGAGCAGCCAGATGTTGACGGCAACAATGTGTCGCTCCAGAGCGTTATTGAGAAGAGTGGCAACAAGTATGTATTGCTCGACTTCTGGGCTTCTTGGTGTGGCCCTTGTATGGGCGAGATGCCATACTTGCGCGACGCCTATGCAAAGTATCACAAGAAGGGCTTTGAAATCTTTGGCGTATCGTTTGACAGCAAGGCTGAGGCTTGGAAGGGCGCTATTGCAAAGCAGAATATGAAGTGGGTGAATGTGAGCCTTCTCCAGAGCTTCCAGAACGAGGCTGCCGAGGCTTATGTTGTTGAGAGCATTCCTACCAACTTCCTTATCGACTGCGCTACAGGCGAGATTATTGCCAAAAACCTCCGTGGCGAGGCTGTTGAGGCTAAGCTCAAGGAGTTGCTATAATAAGAGGCTATACAGACAAGATTGGGGGTGACTAAAAATAAATTAGTCACCCTCTTTTTATTAGGAGGCGCATTGCGTCGGGTTTGTTGTATATATAGCACCTGCCAAGCAAGCTTGGGGTGCAACGAGACTTGACTTCCGCTACGCTCCGTCGAGCCTCGGGTGGCGCTAAGGCTTAAGATGAGAACAAATGGCGCATTGCGTCGGGTTTGTTGTATATATAGCACCTGCCAAGCAAGCTTGGGGTGCTATATATACAACAAACGCCACCCGTTGGGTGGCATTTGTTCTCATCTTAAGCTCTGAGCTGTTGACGAGGCTTGAACTCGTGACCTCTTCCTTACCAAGGAAGTGCTCTACCACTGAGCTACAACAGCATAATTGCTAAATGCGGTGGCAAAGATAGGGATAAAAATTGACTTTGCAAATTTTTTTCGCAAAAAAGCAACCTGCACAAAGCACATTATTATCTTCAAGGGCTACAAATAGCCCCGAGGAGCATCTGTCAACAAGCTTAGTTCTCCGACTTAGCCTTCTCGACCATCAGTGCAGCCTGCTTCTCAGCCTCGGCTATGAGTTTATCAGCCGCAGCTCTTGCAGCTATCTTTGCTATCGGATTGGTAGCCTTCTCAACGAGCTTATCTGCCTCAACGCGAGCCTTCTCGACCAGTTGTGCAGCCTGAGCCTCCGCTTGAGCAATAAGCTCAGCCTTATTATCCTCAACTTGCTCCTGAACCTTGGCTACAACCTCCTCCTTATTCACGCCGGCGCTCTGCAATGCGCTATCAAGGCTCTTTGCTACATCAAGACCAACCTTTGGAGATGAGAATGTGCCTCCAATTTTACCGTGGAGCGTCATCTGCGGCAGTGCAACAGCCACATTATAGTCGATAGTCTGATCCAGACCTGTAAGACCCGAAAGAGTAAGACGAGTAGAGCCAATCTTTATATCAAACGGCTTTGTTACTATATTTCCATTCTCGATAGTAAAACTTATTACCGTAGCCTCACTTGCCGCAATAGTGCTCAAGTCAACACCCTTGCCAACAGTCTTGGCTAAGATATCAAATGCTGCCACATTAGAGAGTTTAAAGTTACCTGACGATATATTACCGCCACCATTTATGCTCTTATAAACGGGCGACATAGTGTTATCGAGCATCATATCGCACTTGAGCGACATAGTGTAAGTACCCTCAACCTTCTCAAAGAGAGGCACCATTGTCTGCATCATTTCGGGTTGCGCGAAAGTCGTCTTAAACGACGCTTGCTTAAATGTTGCATCGAGTCTGAGCCTGGGATTAGAGGGGTCAACGGTAGAGTAAGCAGCCGAAGCCTTTGCTGTACCGTCAAACATATTCATTCCCAGATTATCGAGCGACAGAACACCATCGCGAACAGAGGCTGCACCTGCAAGATTATCAATAACCATCTTCTCAAAGAGTACCTTATCAAACTTGCAGTCAAGAGCCAAATCGAGATTTTTAGGAACCTCTATAACAACGCCCTCACTTTGGGTTGGCTGTTGCTCAACTGTTGTCTGCTCAGTCTGAGGTTGTTCCTCTTCTGAAGCCATAGAGGCCATAAGTTCATTGAGGTCAAGCAGTTTTGAGTTGACCGACAATTTGCCTGAGAGGGTCTTGTCGTGCAACAAGTAACCCCAATAGTTTGTCAGGTTACCCTGTGCCGAGATATCACTCTTACCAACAGTTACATCGAGCGCCTCAAGTGCCAACTTTGAAGGCGAGAGAGTTGCTAAAGCCTTAATAACCTGTACAGTAGGCAGTGTGCCATAATCAACAGCGATACCCTCAACGCCCAATTTACCACATACAGCCAAGCGGTCGTATGCCCCCTTATCAACATCTGAAAGGTGTCCCGCAGCCGAAGCGTCAGCCGTAATGATACCCTCGAGGGTTATATCCTCAAGCGGATAGATATCCTTAATAGCACCTAAGTCTATTTTACCCTTTGCCGTAGCTGCAAAATTGAGATCAGAGATAGGAGTTGAAGCCTTGAGGGTTGCGCTAAACGACTGGCCACCAAAGGTTGCTCCAAATTTAGAGACATCGAGTTTGGCGTTATCCAACGCTCCGCCAGCGCTTGACAGAGCACCTACAACATTGATAGCCGAGACAGACTTTGGCAAATCGGCATACTTAAAGCTACCGTTAGCCACATTGAGGCGCAAATCAAATGCCGGATAACTATCGCCGCTCATACGACCCTTAACGCTACCCGTAAGCGACACATCGCCCGAAGCGGTCAAATTCTTAAAGTCACGAGTGTAGAGCACCGGCACGAGCGAGAGTATGCTCTTAAAGTCGTTATCCGAGCAGTCGAGCGTAATGTCAGTAACGATATCGTCGTCCTCAAGCTGTACCCAACCATCAAGGGCTGCCTTAACGCTATTAACAGAGAGTTTAAGGTCGTTCAGGGTATATTTATTATTCTGCAAATCTGCCTCGACAGCTCCGTCAAGAGCCGCTGTAAGACCAGACGCATAAGACTCCTTGCCACTGACAAAGGTTATATCGGCAGCCTTAGCCGCAAGGGTAAGCGTAGTAGTTGCTGCCGACAAGTCGCCAGAGAGATAGAGCGACGCCGGAGCGGTGTGGAAGTGCATATCGCTCTGGTTGTCGGTGTAGTACAACTTGGCGTCCTCAATCGAAACGCCCTCAATAGAGAGTTTGAAAGAGGAGCTCTCCTCGGAAGCAGTCTGCTCCTCAACGGTTTCACTCGGCTCCTGAGGAGTATCCGACGGCTTTACAATATCCCAGTTTACAGAGCCGTCCTTAGCCACGACGCCATAAATCTCAGGCTCCAAAAGCCACACCTTGCTCACCTCGAAGCTCTCGCCAAAGATAGAGAGCAGATCGACGGCAACCTCTACCCTCTTGCCACCAACAAGAGTCTGCCCCTCAAAGTTACCGACGCCTGTAACACTAAAGTCAACAAGTTCAAGCGATGCCTTTGGGAAGTGACGCAACAGCGAGATATTGAGTTTCTCAAAATCAACCTTTGCATTTAACATTGCATTGGCCTCACGCTTGACAATATCGCCAATCCTACCACTCAAAGCAACAGGAACAATAAGAATAACAGCCAACAAAAGGGCTACAACTACAGCCGAAATTTTTAATATTTTCTTCATAAAATCATCAAATTTACTCTCAAAGTTAGGCATTTTTTAGCAAAAACGCACATATATCGCAAAATAACCCCATTTTGAGGACAAGAGTAACGCAGAATTTCGCTCCAAACAAAACAAGCAAGTGAATAAAAAGATGAAATTCAAGGCTTTCGCAGGACTCAAAAGCGGAGTTTACTTAAGGTAAATGAGCATTTTGAGAACAAGAGTAACGCAGAATTTCGCTTTTTATTCACTTACTCTTACAGCCAATCGGATGCACTATAACTACCCTTCGGCGCTGAAGGCACATTCTCAAAGTACTTAAAGCCTGTAAGAGCCTCCAACTCAGAGATAGACATCATATCGGCAGCCTGAGGCTTGTGACCCTTTTCCATCGTGTGAGCAATGGTAAAGGCTGCACATTGCAACTCCGACGCGGTGCAATCCTGCACTCGCTTTCCGCTATTACCCTTCTTTGTGCGCAAGAGGGCGTAGTAGAACATTGTCGGACAACTTACATCTGATCTGCCTCCGAACGATATAGTTTTAGGTGTAGCCGAAGCTCCATTTTTTGAGAATTTCTCGAAGTAGCAACCAATAACCACATAGAGCGTATCTGAACATACAAGGTCGTCAATATGGTCCTCAAGGTTATTCCAAGCACCTCCACCCGTATTGAAGGTTGACGAGTACTGCGGAGCGATATTGGTGTAGTAGAACACCTGACGGTTTGTTGCTGCCGAGCAAAGGCGCTCCGCACTACCGAGCATATGGCCCTTATTGCATCCGTCACCTGTACTCTTGCTGTTATACTGTATGCTGCTCGGTATCTTAGGGTCTAAGCCATAGGCGTTTGTACGCTCAGTTTTTTTGGTCTCATACATCGAATGACGCGGTGCTGCCACCCATACCGGGCAGTGGTGCTTCGCGCTATAGCATACTGTAAAGTTGCGGGCAGTATCATTGCGCTGTGCGTTGCTCTCATTGCCGGCGCAAAGGTGATGCGCAAAGTAGAGGGTATTGTCCGTATCGTGAATACCATTTCTATCGGCATCAACTATAACAGGCAGCTCTGCCCAATTATAACGAGCCGTTGATGGCGTTGGGTCAGGATCGGGTGTTGGATCGGGGTCTGGTGTCGGGTCCGGGTCAGGGTTAGGCTGCTCTGGGTCAGGATCGGGGAGTATTGAACCACCACCCTGTGCGCCATAGGTTACATCAATGCGCGAAATTCGCATACAAGCACCCGCACGGATATAGAACGATTTAAGATTTAGGTCGCTAAGGTCGGC
>JAFNYE010000029.1 GCA_017383345.1 Alistipes sp.
AATGTGAATAAAATAATTGGTTATAATTGGTTAAATTGTATTGTTGTCGTATTTCTGGTTTGTATTAAATATTTTATGGGGTTAAAAAACACTCTAAACTATTGTTAATTAAGCACAATTGTTGCGTTATTTCTCCTTTTTGTAAGAATTAATAACGCATTGATTATAATTAGCACAACAAATGTACGCCTTTATTTTATTAAAACCAAATATTTTCGCAAAAAAATGGGACGAATGTATCGCCCCATACCTTATATTTATATTATAAGCCTATTTTTGCCACTTATAAGTGAAATTTCTTATCCACCTAAGTGCAAACATTGGCAAATTTTCAAGTAGCGGAATAAGCAGTCGCATCCACCAGTCGGGAACTACACAACGGCGCTTTTTCCAAAGCGAGTTCAGTCCGCGACGAGCGCAGAACTTTGGAGTTGAGAGCGCGTGGATTGTAATGCCTATTTTTTGCCACTTTTTGCTCAGCCCGTACAAGTCGGTAGCGATACCGGCAGGGCAGACTGCGGTAACATAGACTCTCTTGTCACTAACCTCCTTAGCGAAGGCAACCGAGAAGGATTTGAGGTAAGCCTTGCTTGCGCTATACAACGACAAACCCGGCCACGGCATCCAAATAGAGTATGATGACATATTGAGTATATATCCGCCACCGCGTGCAGCCATATCATTGCCAAAGAACTTGCAGAGAAGGCTATTTGTTATATCGTGCAGAGTGATAATTTCGACTATACGCTCAGTCGGAGTGTTGAGTATGTCGCAGTGTGAGAACATACCAGCATTGTTTATCAGCACATCTACACTATAGCCTTCGCTCTTGGTCCAATCATACAACTCTTGTGCCGCAGTTGGTGTCGCCAGATTTTTGGCCAGAACGCGCACATTTACGCCCGACTCAGCTTCAATCTTTGCCGCTACATTCTTGAGCTGGCTCTCATCACGGCTAACGATAATGAGGTTATAGCCCAAAGCACCCAACTGCTCGGCATAGCAACAGCCTATACCCGAGCTTGCGCCTGTAACGAGTGCTGTCTTTGTTCCTTTTTCTACCTGACCACGCTTCATATTACTTAATTTTGCGTAACTCCTTCCACAAGCGCTCAGGGATATGCTCCTTGCAGTTGTGGCAGCACATCATCTTGTCCGAGTACATACGGGCAATACAGTAGTCGCGGTGATCGCATCCTGCGCGGGTGGTAAAGTCGCCCTCGCGGAGCTTGTTGATAAAGGCAGGGTCGTTAATCAGCGCACGAGCCATCTGCACCATCTCAAAGCCCTCGTCAAGCACCTTCTCGATGCCCTCACGCGATACAAGGCCACCAACATATACGAGCGGACCTTTCAGCTCTGCACGGAACTTCTTTGCATTCTCTAAGAAGAAGCACTCCTCAAAGTCGTAGTCCTTAATCATCCACTGGCCAAAGAGTGAAACCACAATCTTCTGTAGCCACTCGTTCCAGCCCATATAGTAACCCATCGTCTTTGTAGGGATACGGCCACGCATAACCGCCATAGGTGCGCGCGACACGAAGCCCGATGAAAGCACGATACCGTGAACGCCGAACTTCTCAATCTCCTTAGCTATCTCAATGCTCTGAGGAACTTGAATACCCGACTTAAAGCCATCCTCCATATTGTGCTTCACAAGTACAGCCATATTGCACTTTGCAGCAGCCTCCATAACCTCTGTGAGGCACATCTTCATAAAGCGCATACGGTTTTCGAGTGAGCCGCCAAACTCGTCACGGCGGCGGTTTGTCCACGGCGAGAGGAACTGCGAGATAAGGTAGCCATGGCCTGCGTGCACCTCTACAGAGTCGAAGCCTGCCTCGTGAGCAGTAAATACAGCCTTGCCGAAATCTTTGGCAGTCTGCGCAATCTCCGCGTGCGACATACGGCGGTGGAAAGTAGGGGAGTAGAGGTTAAAACCGTTTGAAGCTGACACAGGGAAACTGCCCGCAGTTGACCAGTGGGTCATATTTCCGCAGTGGCCGATTTGAACACCTACAGCTGCACCCTCGTTATGAACGGCGTCGGTAATATCCTTGAGCTGTGGTACAATCTCATCGCGAAGCCAAAGCTGTGAGTTGAACGATACGCCGCTACGGTTAATTGAAGCGTAAGCGAGGGTTGTCATACCCACACCACCACGAGCCACGCTTGTGTGGTACTCTTTCAAATCCTGAGTAGGGCCGAAGTCTTTACCCATACTCTCGAAAGCGGCTGAGCGGATAACTCGGTTTCGAAGAGTAACAGGTCCCATTTTATATGGGGTAAAGAGTTTAGACTCTTGTAAATCTTTCTTCATATTAGTAGATGAATGGAATTATTCGTTTTCTATTGAGCGATGTGAACTGCTCGCCAAACTCCGCCTCGTAGCGCTTATAAAGCGAGTGAGCGCGCGGACCGAGGTTGGCAAATGTCCAAAGAGCGAAGACTACACCTGCCCACGACCAGCTTGCGATAGCAAAACCTACCCACTCGGTAAATTCGCCGAAGTAGTTAGCCGAAGATACATAGCGGAACATACCGCCCTTAGGGATGTAGTGCTTGGTGTCGCCAGGTTTGCGCAAGTGGCGGATAATATAGTCGGAGTGCAGATTGATTATAAAGCCTGCAAGCCATATTGCGGCACCGATATAGATATAAGGTTTACACATCCAACCATCATAGTAGCCCTGCTCTGGAGCAAGGTAGAATATCCAACCGCCCTGCATAAGAGCATTGAGGGTGTTGAATGTTGCGCCCATAAGCATAATGCCAAAAGGC
>JAFNYE010000030.1 GCA_017383345.1 Alistipes sp.
TCAATAGAATCTTTTTCATGATGCTTTGAATTTTAAGTTAAACATATAATTGTGCTATTTGCACTCTTGCCGTAGGTGGCAACCGTTTAACTTACAAAAAGAGAAACGTGGATGTGCCTATTCTCAGAAGGGACGACCAAGTACCCATACACACATAAGCACAATCCACGCCATAAGGCGTAGCCATTTATCGTGCCTATTGCTGTGTGTAAATTTTGGTCGTTTTACTGAGTAAGCAATAGCCTAAATGCCACTATACATTGCGTATTCCGCAATTACTTTGCAAATATAGTAAAATTTTAGTTACAATATCATTATAGTAACAAGGTTTTCTCAGTACACCCAACGAAAGTTAAGTGGTTTAACCAGCAATAAAACCACAATAGTTACCAATAATCCCAGATATCTTCAAACATCCAAGTTATTGGTAACTATTTCACTGAAGGGATTTACCGAGAATTTTTTGTTATATTAGTGATATTGTAACTAAAATTATCAATTTATATGGTAGTTTTAAGATAGCCTTTGGCTATTATTGTGTTTTGTTGGCTTTGTGAGGCTGTGCCCAATAAAGCGATATCCCCGAATGAGATTATCCATTCGGGGATATGAATATATAGCAAACGCTACCTTTTGACTGTAAATTAACGGATACGATCTAACGATCTGACCAACAACTCATCCCTCAAAATCGCCTTCATAGCTATAGGGGTTAGGATAACGGAGGCGATAGGCATAATGATTGGGAAGCGAAGCACTACATTGGACCAGGTGATATCAAAGTCGGCAAAGATATTGTTACTGATAGAATAGACAAATGCTCCGATAAGCAGAGCAACACCGACAAGAAGCACGCACTCCACACCGCAGAGGCGTATTTGGAGGGTGCGGTTTTTATAGAGGAATATAGTTACAAGTGGTAGCAAGGTTGCAATAGCAAGCAGAGCACCAAGCCAAGCCGAGGCGTGCGATAAAACGCCCTCTGCGTCGGTTATAGCGAAAGCAGAGAGGGTTACCTGATGTCCATCAACGCCAATGAAAGCGAGTGGAGTAAAGAGTGTCACAGCCATAAGTGCTGTAACGATAAGCAGATAGAGTGTCTGTATTCTTTGTATCATATTTTTTTGTCAATTAAGTATTTGTTTCTATCGCTTGAGTTGCGGTTAATTAGTTCGCCCAAGAAGCCTGCAAGGAAGAGTTGCACACCCAGCACGATTGCCAGAATAGCCAAATAGAAAAGAGGCTGATCGGTAACGGCACGCAGAGGCAGGTCCATAATCTGCTTATAGATTTTACTGCCTATAACCCAGCAGGTGGTAAAGCCGCCGATGAGGAACATAAGCGTTCCGAGGCTACCGAAGAAGTACATCGGAGAGCGACCAAAGTGCGACATAAAGGTGACGGAGATAAGGTCGAGGTAACCCTTAACCATACGCTCCATACCGAATTTGGAAGTGCCATATTTACGAGCTTGATGCTGAACAACCTTCTCGCCAATACGCTTAAAGCCGGCATATTTTGCTAAAATAGGGATATAACGGTGCATCTCGCCATAGACCTCGATTGACTTTATCACGCTCTTACGATAACACTTCAGACCGCAATTGAAGTCGTGCAATTTTATACCCGACACGGTGCGGGCAGTCCAGTTGAAGAACTTGCTGGGCAGGCGCTTGCCAATAGGGTCGTAGCGCTTGCGCTTCCAACCTGAGACCATATCGAGGTTTTGCTCGAAAAGCATTTGACGCATAGGGACAATCTCGTCAGGCGAGTCCTGAAGGTCGGCATCCATAGTGAAGACCACCTCGCCTTGCGCTGCTTCAAAGCCGCAATAGAGCGCTGCGCTCTTGCCATAGTTGCGCATAAAGCGGATAGCACAAAGGCGGTCGCCATATTGCTGCTTGAGTTGCTCAACAACCTCCCACGAGCCGTCATTAGAGCCATCATCGACCATAATAACTTCATAGGTCAAAGTTGCAGCAGAACATACGCGCTCTATCCACGCCATAAGTTCTGGTAGAGATTCGCGCTCGTTATAGAGTGGAACGACCACCGAAATATCTAACTTTTGCGCCATTACTCAGCCGTGTTATTCTCGTCAAACAATTTAGGCTCAACCTTAACGATAGCCGCAACAATAAGGCCAACGATGATGCCCCACATCATATAGCTCCACACCGAGGAGAATATGGTCGCGAAGATACCCGGCTCCGGTTGCGTCTGCAACTGTCTGAGGATAGGCTCATAGCTACTCATAAGAGCGGCGCTGCCAGGGTTTGAACTCAAAGCCGAATGCATAGTCTTAACCATAGCCTCAACATAAGCCTTGTGGCCGATAACGATGCTGTGCATAATATAACGACCCAATCCGACGATTACACCCGCCAAAGCAGAGACCGAAACAACGAAAGAGAAGCCACGGCCATAGCTGAACATCTTGATACCACTCTGCTCCTGAAAAACAGCGAGCGAGAAACCCTTAGCGAAGCGATAGAGCAACCACACATAGACCACAGCCATAGCCAACATCTCAAAACCCATAGCCGACAGCCACACCATTGTTCCGCCATAGATTACAGCGCACTGCTCAAAGATGTGCGAACAAAGCATAATCAGGCCCAAGATGGCACCCTTGCTGAGCAGGGTGTTCAAATAGAGATTTTGTCTCATAATTTTGATATTTAGTTTTACAAAGGTAGCAAAAAGTTTACAAACCTCCAATCTACTGCTCGAAGTAAGTTAAATCGACCATCCATATCTCCTCAATTTCGGGGCAACTTGGCAGAATGACCGTCAATCGGGCATAGACCTTATCTGTCGGGTTGAGCAGACCTCTGATGTGGAGTTGGTGCGTGTTGTCGTTTGATACATACGACTTCTCGTAGCGCTCGGTTGGCTCAATATTTATGCCTGTAATATTTTCAAACAGGTAGCAGGGGATGATGTTGCTCTCTACGGCAATAAACCATAGCTTTGCGTTATCCTCCGATTGTACGAGTATCGGTTTGCCGTCGGCATAGAATGTGCGCTTAAAGTTGTCGGTTATATTCTGCTTGGTGTGGTGTACGCCGCTATTGTCGGGCATACACGATAAGGAAAACAGTACCGCAAATGCAAGAATAAGTAGGCGCTTCATACTATTTAACTCTTACAAAAGCCTCCTTGTCGGAGCCGACAAACTTATAGAGTACGGCTGTGGTGCTTTGGAAGCCGTTCTTCTTTTTGCGATGTGAGATGTAGTAGTAATCCTCTCCCAAAGCGTGGATACCTACGGTCGGGCGCTCAAATATCCAGCCGCGGATGTCGCTATGATTTGGGTCAGTTGGGCCATACTGAGCCAATGTGAGGAGTTTGCCTCGCTTTTGGTACTCAACACCCTCAAGACGGCTCTTGGTAGGGGCTATATTGCCATCAACAAGGTAGATGTTGTAGTTGGCATAGTTCTCCTTTCGGCCACGGTATGTTGCAAGTATCCACATATTGCGTGTGGCGTCATACTCCATATTCTGCACACCCCAATGGGTATTACCCGTATGAACAAAATATTTGCCGTCAGCTTTTTTAGGGCCGGATTTGTGCATATTTTCCTGTGAGAGAGGCTGTTCGTACTTAGCCCACTTTGAGGCATCAAACTGGAGCAATACCTGATGGTCGTTGTCGTTGCGCTTAGTGTCGCCATAGATACCGTATGCAATGGTCAGGTAGCGCTTGCCGTCGCTCTTGCCGAACTTAGGGCCGAAGGTTATGCCGTCAAAGCCGCTACAGCCATATTTGTGCTCCAAAACCTTGCCGTCAACCTCTACTTTGGCGTTGAAGTCTGCGACAACGGGGCTGAGATATACTGATGTCATAATGCCGTCTTTCTCGGCGCTCATACCCTCGCGGACAATCTTGTCAACATCGAAAATGGCTACATAGAAGCCCGATTCCCAATTTTTCTCAATCTTCTCCTGCTTGAGAATACCTTTGCCGATAGAGTCATTCTTGTACTCCAACGAGCCATATATGCGACCATCAGCGTCGTTGAACTCAATGCAACCCAAGTGACCGAGCAGACCTGTGACGGTGCCGATAATGTTACCCTGCATATCGGCCTTGATGAGCATTGTTGTGAATGAAAAGTATATATGCTCACGCTTTGTATCGACTGCAATGCCCTGAATGTGGCCCGCCTTCCATTGGTGTGAGTTAATCTTTTTTGGTAGTTCTGCGATAGGTGTTTGGGCAGAAGTTGTTGCAATGCCTAAGAGGAGCAGAGCTAAAAGAGAGAAAAATCCTTTCATACTATTTAGATTGGTTTTGTGTTGCTGTGTTGTGGTCAATATCGCAGCCCGCGCAGTTGCCTGTGCAGACGCTGTCTGTATCGCAGTTCTCGGCAGCCATATCCTCGCGAGTCTCCTGTACGGCGCATTTGATACCGAGTTTCTTCATATTGGGGTTAGTCGAAATCTCCGACTCGATGTGATGTCCCTTTGTAATAAGGGTAATAGAGAGCGCAAAGCCGAAAAAAGCGACTGCTCCGATAGCAAAAAGTATTACTACTAACCAGCTGGGCATAAGGCAGTTACAAAATTTACTTAAATTTATTCACGCTCAAAGTCCGTTTGGGCTTTGAATTTTCGCTACAAATTTATAAATTTGTCTGAAATTTTGCAAACCATTGATTAAACTCTCCACTTTATGCGTATAGTTATCTCAGGTGTCGAGGAGATGGGTAGCCATCTTGCCAAAATGCTCAGCGGTAACGGTCACGATATTACCATCATTGACCAGGACCCCAAGTTGCTTGCCGAGTTGGGCAGCTTTACCGATGTTATTACCGTTGAGGGTGATGCTACAACATTTGCCACGCTGCGTAAGGCTTCGGTGCGCAAGTGTGACCTCTATATAGCTATCGATTCGATTGAGAACGACAACATCCTCTCTGCCATTATGGCCAAGCAGTTGGGTGCAAAGAAGGCTATTGCCCGCATTGATAACAACGAGTACCTTGAGCCAAACAACAAGGAGATGTTTATCAATATGGGCATCGATTACCTGTTCTATCCTGAGAAAATTGCTGCCGATGAGGTTATCAACCTTCTCGGTCACTCGGCCTCTACCGAGTTTGTCGATTTCTCGGGAGGTAAGCTCTCGCTTGTGGTCTTCGGTCTTGAGCCAAACTCGCCTCTCATTGGTGCCCCTATTTCAGGTTTTGGTGCTGCTGAGGGTCTGAGTTTTCGTACGGTGGCCATTATGCGCGACGGTCAGACTATTATCCCAAAATCTACCGACACCTATATGGTGGGCGATATGATATATGTCATCTCCCGCAACAGTTCCGTTGGTGAGGCTATGGCTTTGTCGGGTAAGAGCAGCGTGAATGTCAACAATATGACTATCCTGGGTGGTTCGCGCATAGCGGTGCAGATAGCCCAGGCGTTACAGGATAATGTCAACATAAAACTTATTGACTACAATGCCGAGAAGGCTTATCGTCTTGCCGAGATTCTTGACCGCACTCTTATCATCCACCAAGATGGTCGTGATACGGAGGCTATGCTTGAGGAGGGTCTTGCCAATATGGACGCCTTTGTTGCCCTGACGGGCCGTAGTGAGACCAATATTTTGACCGCGATGCTCGCCAAGCGTATGGGTGTGAAGAAGGTTATTGCCGAGGTTGAGAATATGAACTATATCAACATTGCGGCATCGGTGGGTGTGGATACCATTATTAATAAAAAGATTGTCACGGCGTCAAATATATTCCGCTTCACAATGTCAACCGATGTGCTTGCAATCAAGTGTTTGACTGGTAGCGATGCCGAGGTGTTGGAGTTTATTGTCAAGCCAAACTCCCCTGCAACCAAATCGACTATTGGCGAAATGGGCCTGCCTGAGGATGTGATTGTTGGCGGTTTGGTGCGTGGTGACAAGGTCTATATTGCCGATAGCAATACGCAGATTAATGCCTATGACCGCGTTGTGGTCTTTGCAATGCCTTCATCGATAGACAGTATTGGCTACTACTTCAATTAAATAAACTAAAGATATAAATATATGTATATAGCAATTGCGGGAAATATCGGTAGCGGCAAGACCACCCTTACCGAGATACTTACAAAGCACTATGGCGCTAAGGCCTACTATGAGGATATTGACAACCCTTACATATCGGACTTCTATGAAGATATGAACCGTTGGGCGTTTCAGTTCCAAGTCCATTTTTTGGCAAGTCGTATCCGTCAAACTATGGATATGCTCTCAGATGGTTCGGAGAATGTATTTCAGGATAGAACTATCTATGAGGATGCTCACATCTTTGCGGGCAATCTGCACCAAATGGGTCTTATGTCGGGCCGAGACTTCGGTACTTATATGAAACTCTTTGACATCTCTACCGATCTTATCCCAAAGCCCGATTTGTTGATTTATCTCAAGTCGAGCATTGATACCCTTGTGCGCCAAATTCAGAAGCGCGGTAGAGAGTATGAACAAAATATCGATGTTGACTACCTCAAGCGCCTCAATGACCGCTATAACGAGTGGGTTGACAACTATGAGGGTGAGGTATTTATCATCGATAAGGATAATATGGACTTTGTGGAGAATATCAAGGTGTTGGACTCTCTCTATAAGCGCCTTGATGAAATTCACGCCGAGCGTCCTGCCGTAAGACAGGCGTCGTTTAAGTGGTAAGAGTGACTATGCAACCGCTGCCTCTCGATTTTGTTGAGAATATGCGCCGTCAGTTGGGCGATGCGGAGGCTCAGAGCCTCTTTGAGTCGCTCGATGGAATGTCGCCCGTCTCCGTGCGCCTAAATCCGCACAAGTGGCGTGGTGATGAGTGGGGTGAAGCTGTGCCGTGGTGTCGTTGGGGTAGATATCTCGATGTGCGCCCACAGTTTACTGTCGATATACCCTTTGTGGCGGGTGGCTACTATGTTCAGGAGGCCGGCTCACAGTTTATAGAGTATATCTTGCGCGACGAAGAGCTTGAGGGGTGTCGTGTGTTGGATATGTGTGCTGCGCCAGGCGGAAAGAGTACCCTCTACTCCTCGTTGGTGGGTCCGCAGGGTTTGGTTGTGGCTAACGAGTATGTCCGCAATAGAGCCAATGTTTTGGCAGACAATATCCGCAAGTGGGGGTTGGGTAATGTGGTTGTAACCAATAACGACCCTTCGCATATAGCCCCTTTTGAGCAGTGGTTTGATGTGGTTGCCGTTGATGCCCCTTGTTCGGGCGAGGGTATGTTTCGCAAGGATGAAGTTGCCCGCGCAGAGTGGAGCAATAAGGCTGTAGATTTATGTGTGTCGCGCCAAATATCTATTCTTGAGCAGGCGTGGCAGAGCCTTCGTGCCGGCGGTTTGTTTATCTATAGCACCTGCACCTTTAACGATAGGGAGGATGAGGGCATACTGCGCTATATGAGTCAAAAGTGGGGCGAGCAGATATGCGCGAGCAGGGAACTATCCCTACCTGAAGAGTGGGGCGTGGAGCAGTTGCGCGTGGGAGAGTTTCAAGGCTTTAGGTTTTATCCCCATAGGGCTAAAAGCGAAGGTTTCTTTGTCGCTGTGGCTCGCAAGAGGGATGATGTGGGTGGTAGAATGGCTACACCCAAGCCCCGTAAAAAGCTTATCGCTGACGCACCTAAGCAGACCGTTGCCGAGTTGAGTCGCTGGGTTGTCTGCCCTGAGAAGTTGCGCTTTGCACAGGTTGGAGAGCAGAATTACTGCTACGCTGCATCTCAATATGAGGCGGTTAAGGCGCTCTCGCAGTCGCTTACGGTTATATACTCCGGTGTGGAGATGGGTCAGATTTTCAAGGGTAAACTCAAGCCCGAGTGGCCTTTGTCGCAGTCGGTGTGGTATAACGAGGATGTTGTTCCCGCTGTTGAGTGCGATGTGGCAACTACGCTTGACTACCTTCGTAAAAAGGATATCCCCGCAACCGAGTTTGCTGAAGGTATAAATTTGATTAAGTGTGACGGCTATAGAGTCGGTTTTGTCAAAAAGATAGGCAACCGAATAAATAATACTTATCCTAATTCATTGAAGATTAATAATTTATAATATGGCTGAAAGATTATTTTATACTATGGGTGAGGTGGCAGAGATGTTCGATGTCAACGCTTCGCTTATCCGTTATTGGGGAACGCAGTTCCCGCAACTCAAGCCTCATCGCAACAAGAAGGGTAATCGTCTCTTTACGCCTGCCGATATTGAGGTGTTAAGACGCATCTACCACTATGTCAAAGAGTGTGGTATGACCCTTGAGGGTGCTAAGCGCGTTATGCGTGGCGCTCGCGCTGAGCAGACTGACGCAACAACCAATATGGAACTTTTGGAGCGCTTGCAGTCATTGCGCTCAATGCTTGTGGCTGTGCGTGATAGTATTACTATTGAGGAAGATGTGCCTGAAGTTGTTGCTCAGCCTACCCCTGCACCAGCACCGGCCCCAGAGCCTGAGCAGAGACCGGAACCTGAGCAACCTAAGCGTCCGCAGTATGTCGAGCAGTCGTTGTTCGATTTTTAGGCTGTTTCGTAAGTTTGCTAATGAAAATATTTGCGTAAACTGTTATGACTATCCGCGAATTAACCGATGTAATTGAGGCTTTCGCTCCTCTCTCATTGCAGGCCCATTATGACAACGCGGGCCTTGTTGTGGGGCGTGCTACCGACCAGATTAGGGGTGGCGTGCTTTTGGCTGTCGATGTTACCGAACAGGTTATTGATGAGGCTATAGAGTTGGGTTGCTCGCTAATAATCACCCACCATCCAATCATATTTCATCCGCTCAAGCGCCTTAACTCCGCCTCGGTGGTCGAGCGTTGTGTTGAGCGTGCCATCAAGCACGATATTGCTCTTTATGCCTGCCATACCAATCTTGACTCTGCGCCAAAGGGTATGAGTTACCGCTTGGGTCAGATGCTTGGCGTGGAGGATATGTCTATTCTTGAGCCTACCGTTGAGGGTGCCGGCTATGGTGTTGTCGGAACGCTTGCCGAGCCTATGGCTGTGGAGGCTTTCTTTGCTCTGCTGCGCGAAAAGTTGGGTTGCAAGGCTGTGCGCCATAGCGAGGTTGTCAAGCCGACAATTCAGCGCGTGGCGATATGTACAGGCGCGGGCGCTTCGGCTATGGAGTTGGCTGCAGCGGCAGGGTGCGACGCCTATGTTACTGCCGATGTGAAGTACAACAACTACTACGAGCCCGATGGCCGTTTTGTGCTTTGCGATGTGGGTCATTTTGAGAGCGAATTTTGCGCGATAGATTTATTATTCGATATTTTGTCGGAAATTCCAAAAAAAATTAGTAACTTTGCGCTCCATAAGAGCGCTAAATCGCACAATCCGATGTATTACTCTATGTAATCATCTGATTTTTAGTGCGTTATAATGTGAGAGATATTAAAAATAACATATATGGCTACAACAAAGAAATCAGTAGAGGTAGATTACTCTATGTATGAGAAGATTATGGCTCTTTACGAGTTGCAGAAGATTGACTCTCAAATTGACGAGATCAACAAGGTAAAGGGCGAGCTTCCGGATGAGGTTCAGGATCTGGATGACGAGATTGCAGGTCTGCAGACCCGCGTTGACACTATCAATGCAGAGATTGAGGAGCTTGGTGCTCTCACTCGCCAGCGTCGCCGCCAGATTGACGAGGCTAATCTTCTTATCGCTAAGTATAACGAGCAGCAGGCAAATGTGCGCAACAATCGCGAGTTCGACTCTATCGCTAAGGAGATTGAGTATCAGGGCTTGGAGATTAAGCTCGCTGAGAAGCACCTCAAGGAGTACGCTGCCGCTGTGAAGGTTAAGAAGGCTAAGGTTGAGCAGGTAGAGGCTCAGATTGCTGAGCGTAATGTTGACCTCGAGTCAAAGCGTGCTGAGCTTGCAAATATCGAGGTGGAGACCGCTGACCAGATTGCCGACCTCGTGGCTCAGGGTGATCAGGCAAAGAAGAAGATTGATGACCGTCTGCTCGCAGCTTACGGCCGTATCCGTAGCAAGGTGCGCAACGGCTTGGCTGTTGTTACCGTGCAGCGCGATGCTTGCTCAGGCTGTTTTAACCGCATCCCACCACAGCGTCAGGCTGAGGTTAGCCTCGGTAAGAAGCTGATTGTGTGTGAGTATTGTGGTCGTATTCTCGTGCCATCCGAGAAGTAAGAGGCTGTCCTAAATAGCGAATTTCTGCGTTATACTCGCGTTAAAAATGCTCACATACGCTTTGTATGCTCCGCTTTTTCACGCTTCGCAAGCCTTGAAATTCATCTATTTATGCCACCCTCTCGGTGCAGGGGGGTAATAAAACGGAAATTTTGTAAAGCGAATTTCTGCGTTATACTTGCGTTCAAAATGCTCACATACGCTTTGTATGCTCCGCTTTTTCACGCTTCGCAAGCCTTGAAATTCATCTATTTATGCCACCCTCTCGGTACAGGGGGTAATAAAACGGATATTTTGTAAAGCGAATTTCTGCGTTATACTCGCGTTAAAAATGCTCACATACGCTTTGTATGCTCCGCTTTTCGTGAGAACAACGCAAATAATAAAATAGCAAAAGAGTCTTGTTTGAGATTTTTTTGCTATTTTTGTGTAAATTTGAGACTATGGAGACTATTTTGATTATCATATCGTCCGTTTTGGTGGGACTCGTTGTGGGCTATATGCTCTTTAAGTTTAGTGGCAGGGGTGCAGAGGCGCAACTTGCTGCATTGCAGAACGAGGTTAACCAGCTTCAAGTGGAGCGTGGTGTGTTGCAGGCAGACAAGCGCAACCTTGCCCAACTTGTTGAGAGTGAGCGTGTGCGTGCCAATGAGGAGCTGCAGCGTCGTACTGCCGACTTTAACAAACAACTTGAGGCCGAGCGTGAGCGTGCTAAGGAGGATGACAAGCGCCGTCGTGAGGAGTTTGAGCAGCAACTGCAACTTGTTGGGGCACGCCTAAAGGAGGAGACGGCGTCGTCAAACCGCCAATCTATAACCGAACTGATGACTCCCTACAAGCAGCAACTTGAGGAGCTTAAGAAGCAGAGCGGTGAAAATCGTGCCTCGCTTGAGACACACATTCAGACCCTTGTGCAGACGGGTGGTAAACTCAGTCACGAGGCGGACCGTTTGGCTCGCGTCTTGAGCAGCGATGTGCGTATGCAGGGTCATTTGGGCGAGAAACTGCTGCGCGATTTGTTGGCAGGATCGGGCCTTGTAGAGGGTAAGCAGTATCTATTGCAGAGCAGTATTAAGCAGGCTGAGGGTGTGTCACTCAAGAATGAGGATACGGGTAAAACAATGAAGCCTGATGCGATGATTTTCTACCCTGCAACAAAGAGTGTTCTCTATATTGACTCGAAGTTCCAGCTTCCGTCGGATTTGGAGGAGAATATGGATGCGGCTCGTGAGCAGGAGGTGCTTCGCGATTTCAGCTCTCGCCTGCGCACACAGGTCAAGAGCCTTGCTTCACGAGGCTATCAGTGCCATAAGTACGAGGAGTATATCTCGCTCCCGTATGTGATAATGTTTGTACCGAGCGATAAGGCTCTTATGGCTGTGACGGCATTTGATAAGACCCTGTGGCTGGATGCCTTCAATAGTAAGGTGTTTATCGCCAGCGAGCGACATCTGTTGATGCTTATTGAGATGATTAGCGTTATGTGGGTACAACAGCAACGCCTTGATAATCAGGATAAAATTGTAAATCAAGCGCAGGTTATCTTAGACCGCGTGACCGACTTTGTGGGCTACTTTGACGATATAGGAGTAGCGCTGAAAGATGCTCTTGAGGCGTATGAGAGCGTCAAGAAAAAGGGTCTCGGAAATGGTCAGACCATATCAGTTGCTGTGCGAGATATGCTTAAGTATGGTGCAACTCCGCAGCCTAAGAAGCAGCGAAAACTCTACTCTCAACTTGTGGATGCTGGCCTTGAGTCATTGGAGAAACTACCCGAATAGGACTTTGTTCATAACAATATCGTGCGGCTCGTTGGGGATATCCTCGGCGAGCTGCTCTGCGTAACA
>JAFNYE010000031.1 GCA_017383345.1 Alistipes sp.
ACCCTTCCCGCTAATACCCTCGTTATTATGGTCTGCCGCGATGGAGACTACTTTGTCCCTCAAGGTAATACCACCCTCTCTCTCGGCGACAAACTTCTCATCATCTCTGACCATAATGAGGAGTTGCAGGCGCATTATAAGGAGTTGGGGTTGGATGAGGTGATCAAATTTTAACATCATAGCGGCGCATTTACTGCCTTCCTTGTTCTGTGGCTGAAGGTCACATACAGCAGTATGCTCCCTCCAACCACAAAACAAGAGCGTTGTAAATCCACCACTCTGACGCTAAAATGGGTGTGCGCGAATGAGTCGGAGCAATCGGAATAGTCATAGTAGTGAATTTAAGGAGTTTAGGGAATTTAAGGAGTTTAGAAAATCACTAACTTCCCTAAATTCTCTAACTTCCCTAACTTCCCTAAACACCCTAAACTCTCTACCCCCCCCATTCAGCCCCGAACGGCGCAGATATAGCCCATTTTTCACTTTTCACACATTCACAGGGGCGTGCTACCGTGTGAATGTGTGAAAAATGGTGTGAATTTTTTGCAAAATGGTGCAATTTTACTACATTTGTAGTCTATAAGATATTTGCACCGTTATGGATAAGGGCAATTCAATTCTAATTACTGCGGCATCGTTTGCTCAATATGGAGGTTGGGTCTTGGATAGTCAGTTCTTTGACCTTATAGGCTCAAGTTATCTCTTAGCGCACGGCTTGGGCAATGCTGTAAATGACGCTTCTCATATTTTTGTGGTTGAAAATCAGGGCGATTACAACATCTTTGTTCGCACCCGCAACTGGACAGCCTATTGGTCGGACGCGCCAACACCCGGTCGTTTTGAACTCTTTATAGACGACAAGAGCGTCGGCATCTTCGGTACTGAAGAGTCCGAGTGGCATTGGCAGAGGGGTATAAAGTTGAGCCTCTCAGCGGGAGTGCATACTATTATTGTGCGTGACCTTACAGGTTTTGATGCTCGCTTTGATGCTGTGCTGTTGACAACTTCCGATGCTACGCCTAAGAACGACATAGACTCTTATCGCGCTCTGCGCAAAAAACTCAATGGTCTGCCGCGCATCGAGGCGCGTCCTCGCTCGTTTGACTTTGTCGTTGTAGGTGGAGGTGTCGCGGGTATGTGTGCAGCCATAGCGGCTGCTCGTACAGGCACGCGTGTGGCGCTTATTCAGGATAAGAGTGTGCTTGGTGGTAACAACTCCTCGGAGATACGCGTAGGTTTGGGTGGCCGCATAAATGTCGGTCTCTACCCGTCGCTCGGTTATCTGCTGAACGAGTTTGCCCCCGTAACCAAGGGTAATGCCCGTACTGCCGATATATATGAGGACGAAAAGAAACTTGCTGCCATATTGGCGGAGAAGAATATAACCCTCTTTAAGGGCTATCGTGTCACAGAGGTGGAGAGGGTTGGTAACAAAATAATCTCAGTTGTGGCAACCGATGTGCAGCACCTCAATCAGAGGCGTATTTACGGTCGTCTCTTTGCCGATTGCACGGGTGATGCCAACTTAGGTGTGCTTGCAGGGGCGCAGTGGCGTATGGGTCGCGAGGCGCAGAGTGAGTATAACGAGCCTTCTGCCCCTAAGGTGGCCGACGATATGACGATGGGAGCGTCGTTGCAATGGTACTGCCTTGAGGATGATAAACCTCGTCCATTCCCGCAGATTGATTGGGGTCTGAATATAGACGAAAAGAGTGTTCAGGTTGTCCGTCGTGGCCAATGGTATTGGGAGGTGGGTATGCGCGATGACCAGATAGCCGATGCCGAGCGCATTCGTGACTACGGTATGTATGTGGCTTACTCCAATTGGGCATATCTGAAGAACCACTACTCCAAAAAGGAGGATTACGCCAATAGTTACTTGGGTTGGGTGAGTTACAATGCGGGCAAGCGTGAGTCGCGTCGCCTTATGGGTAAGTATGTGCTTACTGAGAACGACCTTAAGCAGAACATCATCCACTCGGACGGCTCAGTTTCGACATCGTGGTATATAGACCAGCACTATCCGGACCCTGAGAATAGCCGACTCTTCCCGGGCAGGGAGTATCTCTCCTGCGGACACCTTGACCCTATGGGTTTCTATCCGATACCATACCGTTGCTTCTGCTCGGCCGATATAGAGAATATGTTTATGGCGGGTCGTGATATATCTGTCAGCCATATCGCCTTGGGAACTGTTCGCGTAATGCGTACCACGGCAATGATGGGCGAGGTGGTAGGTATGGCCGCTACAATATGCCGTCGTCGTAAGTGTATGCCTTATGATGTCTATCTCGACCACCTGGAGACTCTCAAGTCGATGATGCGTCGCGGTGTGGGTCGCACAGATGTGCCTTATACGCAGATTTACACACTGATAGACACCACAGCGGCACGAAGTGAAGATTGTTAACATTTAATATTATAAAACAATGAAACTAAACACAAACAACTCAGTAATGGTGCTGGCAACAACCTTTGCCGACAAAGGCGACTGGACTGTTGAGCAGCAGTTTGTATTGCAGATGGGTTCATCCTATCTCTTAGCACACGGTATCGGTACTCCGCTTGCAAAGGATGCTGTAACAACCGTAAATGTGCCTGCCGATGGCAATTATAACATCCTCGTGCGTACAAAGAACTGGACAAAGCATTGGTCGGATGGTCCTACACCCGGTATTTTTGAGGTGCATATTGACGGCCAGAGCGACGGAGTAACCTACGGAACGGACTCGGTAAATTGGTATTGGCAGCGTGGTGGTAAGGTGGCCCTTACTGCGGGCGAGCACACTATCGCTCTGCACGACCTTACAGGCTTTGATGGCCGTTGCGATGCGGTAATTCTTACAACCGAGGATTACACCCCTACAGAGTCGCTTGAGGAGTACTTCGCTCTGCGTGAGGCTCTGCTTGGCAAGCGTGTGGTAGAGGATAAGGGTAGCTATGACTTCGTGGTTGTCGGTGGCGGTATCTCGGGTATCTGCGCAGCTTTGGCAGCCTCTCGCCTGGGTCTGAAGGTGGCTCTTATTCAGGACAGATATGTTCTTGGTGGAAACAACTCCTCGGAGGTGCGTGTAGGTCTTGGTGGTCAGATTAATATCGACCCATATCCGTCATTGGGTTACCTTCTCAACGAGATTGGCCCTGACCGTATCGGTAACGCCCGTGGCGCACACCACTATCAGGACGAGAAGAAGATGAATGTCGTTCTTGCCGAGAAGAATATCTCCCTATTTATGGGTTATACCGTCATCGAGGTAGAGAAGGATGGCGACCGCATCACCTCGGTTGTGGCTCAGGAGGCAACAGCTCAGAACCACATCAAGATTTCGGGCAACTACTTCTCAGACTGTACGGGCGATGCTCACTTGGGCTTTATGGCAGGTGCTGAGTGCCGTATGGGTCGTGAGGCAAGAGATGAGTTTAACGAGCGCCTTGCCCCTGAGAAGGCTGACGATATGACTATGGGCGTATCTATTGAGTGGTATTGCGAGGATTGGAATACCCCTTGCACCTTCCCTGACTCGCTTGATTGGGGTTTGCGCCTTGATGAGTACACCGTTGAGCCTGTACACCGCGCAAATTGGTATTGGGAGGTTGGTATGATGGACGATCAGGTTGCCGATGCAGAGAAGATACGCGACTACGGAATGTATGTGGCTTACTCTACATTCTCATACTGCAAAAACCGTTATTCAAAGAAGGAGGATTGGACCTGCACTCACCTTACCTGGGTGAGCCATGTGTCGGGTAAGCGTGAGTCGCGCCGTATTATGGGCGACTACATCTTGCGTGAGCAAGACCTTACACGCCCTATTCGCCACCAGGATGAGACCTGTACTACCACTTGGCGTATCGACCAGCACTATCCTATGGAGAAGAATAGCAAGGACTATCCAAATCAGGAGTGGCTCTCTTATGGCGTGCTGACACCTATCGACTTCTACGCGCTTCCATATCGTTGCTTCTACTCTAAGGATATAAGCAATATGTTTATGGCGGGCCGTAATATCTCGGTTACCCATATCGCCCTCGGCTCTACCCGTGTAATGCGTACTTGCGGACTCATTGGCGAGGTAGTGGGTATGGCTGCCGCTGTATGTGCCCGTCGTCAGGCTATGCCGCGCGATGTATATACAACCTACTTTGAGGATCTGAAGGAGCTTATGCGCAAGGGTACAGGCCGCACCGATGTGCCTTATACCCAATTCTACCATCAGGTGGACCGCACAGGCCATCAGGCAGAGGATAGATAGCCTTACAACCATTAAATCAGGGGTGTTGACCTTTACAAGCAAACTTGTGGGTTGACACCCTTTTGTGTTGCGATGTGTGGAATGACGGCTTTGCGGCATTTGCAAAACTGCTAACAATTTTATATCTTTGTTCTATTAAACCTAAATGTTATGAGAAATCTATTTATTCTATTATGCTTGTTCGCCCTCTCTTGTGCGCCAAAGGCGAGTGATAAGGTGGCTGAAAACGCCGTGCCAAGTGATAAGATAGAGGTTTCGGGAACGCTTAAAGTGCATCATCTTTGTGATAGCGCGTGGATACATCGTTATGACCAGAAGTATCTCGCTACGCTTATTGAGCGCGCTCAGAGTGAGGAGAAGCAGTGTGATGTGATGTTCTTTGGCTCGTCATCTATCCGCTTGTGGAAGAGTTTGCAGCAGGATATGGCTCCTCTCAAGGTGGTCAATCGCGGTTATGGCGGTGCTACTCTGCGCGACTTGCACTACAACTATCCTATCGTTATGGCCGACTATCAACCTAAGGCCTTTGTGCTATACTGCGACAATGATTTGCGCACTAACCCTAAAACCAACATCACCGTCGGTGAGCTCTTTGACCTCTATCGTATGCTCTTTGACCGTCTTGAGGCTGACTATCCGGGTGTGCCTGTCTATTTCCTCGCTATCAAGCACTGCAAGCGCCGTGAGGCTATACGCGACCGTCAGGCCCACTTTAATGCCATAATGAAGGAGTACTGCGACATAAGCGAGCAGGTAACCTTTGTTGACACTTGCTCGGAGTTGCTTACCGATAAGGGTGAGATTGACACCACCCTCTTTACTGACGACAATATCCATCTCAACGAGGCGGGATATGTGCGTTGGACAAAACTGATTAAACCAATCTTAATGAAATATTTTAACCTATGAAACGAGTAATAACTTTTCTCTGCGCCCTTGCCTCTATATCTGCTGTGGCGCAAAATAATGGCGGTATTGACCAGGCAATGATGGCCCAAATCCGCACTGGCTATAAAAATACACCGTCGGAGCGGGCTGTGAAAAATGCACTTGCCACAACCTCTATTGCAACATTGGCTGTCAATGGTGATAACCTGGCTATGTGCGACACCCACTTCTCCGACCGCGTCAAGACCGTAGGTATCACCGACCAAAAGTCATCGGGTCGCTGCTGGCTCTTTACAGGCCTTAATGTGCTTCGTGCCAAGATGATTGTTTCGCACGATTTGAAGGGCTTTGAGTTCTCGCAGAACTACCTCTCTTTCTATGACCTTCTTGAGAAGTCTAACCTCTTCTTGCAGGGTGTGATTGATACCCGTAAGTTGCCTTTGGATGACCGTAAGGTAGAGTGGCTACTCAAAAATCCTATCGGTGACGGTGGTCAGTTTACAGGCGTATCAAACCTTATTATGAAGTATGGTGTTGTGCCTAAGTCGGCTATGCCTGAGACATATCAGAGTGATAATACCCGCAATATGAGAATGATTCTCTCGCTCAAGTTGCGCCAGTATGCTCTGGCTTTGCGTGAGGCTAAGAGTGGTGAGCTTAAAGCGCTCAAGACCCAGATGCTTACCGAGATTTACGGCATTCTTGTAAAGTGCCTCGGTGTGCCTCCTACCGACTTTGAGTGGACTCGTTACAACAAGAAGGGCGAGAAGGTTTCTACTCAGCGTTATACTCCAAAGAGTTTCTATGAGCAGTTTGTGGGTCAGGATTTGGAGAAGAACTATGTTATGCTTATGAACGACCCTACCCGCGAGTATGGTAAAGTGTATGAGATTGACTACGACCGTCATATCTACGATGGCGAAAATTGGCTCTACATTAACCTTCCTATTGAGCGTATCAAGGAGATTGCCATTGCCTCGATTAAGGATAATACGGCTATGTACTTCTCTTGCGATGTGGGTAAGTTCTTTGACCGCAAGAAGGGCGTTCTTGACATTGCCAATCTTGACTATGAGTCACTCTTTGACACTACCTTCCCTATGGATAAGCGCCAGCGTATTCAGACCTTTGCCAGCGGTTCGTCGCACGCAATGACTCTTATCGCAGTCGATATTGACCAGAACGGTAAGACCACCAAGTGGATGGTCGAGAATAGCTGGGGACCTGCAAGCGGATATAAGGGCAATGTGATTATGACCGACGAGTGGTTTGACCAGTATATGTTCCGTCTTGTTGCCGAGCGTAAGTATGTGCCTGCCGACATCCTAAAGATGCTCGACCAGAAACCTATCCTTCTGCCTGCGTGGGACCCTATGTTTGCACCAGAGCAGTAATTTTATCCCTTTATAACTATGAGCAACCTTATTATACCCGAAAATTATAGTGCCCCACTATCGTTGCAGCAGACCGAGATAGCAATCAAGGTTATCAAGGACTTCTTCTTGAGCCACCTCTCTACCGAGCTGCGTCTGCGTCGTGTTACAGCTCCGCTGTTTGTGCTGAAGGGGTTGGGTATGAACGACGATTTGAGTGGAACTGAGCGCCCCGTGACATTTCCTATAAAGGATATGGATGAGGCTCAGGCTGAGGTTGTTCACTCCCTTGCCAAGTGGAAGAGGGTAACCCTTGCCGACTATCAGACCGAGTGCGGATATGGCATTATAACCGATATGAACGCCATCCGTGCCGATGAGGAGCTGGATAACCTCCACTCTCTCTATGTTGACCAATGGGATTGGGAGCGCGTTATTGCAGAGAGTTCTCGTACCGTAGAACACCTCAAGAATACCGTTAAGCGCATCTATAGCGCCATTTTGAGAACGGAGTTTCATATATACGAAACCTTCCCACACATCAAGCCGTTCCTGCCCGAGCAGATAACCTTCATTCACGCCGAGCAGTTGCTTGAGCTCTATCCCGACCTTACTCCAAAACAGCGCGAGGATGCAGTCTGTAAGCAGTATGGTGCAGTCTTTATTATCGGTATAGGCGGCTTGTTGAGCAATGGCCAGAAGCACGATATGCGCGCTCCGGACTATGACGACTACTCAACTGTTGACCCTCAGACGGGCTTGTGCGGACTCAATGGCGACCTGCTCATCTGGTATCCTATACTCAACCGCGCTATAGAACTCTCGTCTATGGGTATCCGTGTTGATAAGAGGGCGTTGGAGCATCAGTTGGAACAAAGCGGTCAGCAATCGCGACGAACGCTCTATTTCCATCGTCGTCTGCTTGAGGGCTCTCTGCCTCAGACTATTGGTGGCGGTATAGGTCAAAGCCGATTGTGTATGGTGTTGCTCCACATGGCTCATATAGGCCAAACGCAGTCAAGCATCTGGCCTGAGCAGATGCGAGAGGAGTGCAAAAAGCACGGTATGACTCTTATTTAGATTTAACTCCGGCCATTATACCACGGCGCATTTTCAGCAGGAAGTGCGCCTTTTTTGGCTTTAGACAGATAAGATAACCTGCCGCTATAAGATAAGTAGCCACCTGTTTGAGGCTCTCTTTGAGTATCAGAAAGCAGAGCTTCCCATCCGCCTCGGCACGCATACGCTTGCTTTTGCCTACATTAAGGCTCAGACGCTCGATGTACTCAACCGTGAGTTTGGTGTCGGGAATATGGTGATATATGGCTGCTTTGGGAACGAAGTAGAGCGCTACGCCCTCCCTGCGCAGACGGGCAAAGAGGTCGCTCTCCTCGCCACCTATAAGGCTCTTGCCATTGCGACCGAGCTTTGGGTTAAAGAGTCCGTATCGGTCAAATATCTCGCGGCGGAAGACCATATTTCCTCCTGCGGGAATACGCCCGCGCTTGAAAGTCGATACGCTCGCTCTTTCGGCAATAGGGTTGGCTATCATCTGCTCCAATAGGGCTGGCATCCACTGCGGATAAGAGTGCTGGTATTGTGGAATTACCGCACCGCCTGCAACCATGGCGCAAGGGTTTGTATCGAAAAAGTCGATGTAGCTCTGAACGAATGTCGGAACGAGGGTCTGATCATCATCAACAAATGCCAAAATTGCCCCTTTTGCTGCTGCTATGCCGCCATTACGGGCATTGGACAGACCCTGCTTAGGCTCAGCAACAAGGCGTAAATTAAGCCCCTTGTGCGCAGCGATGAACTCTTCAACAGCTTGCGCTGTGTTGTCGGTCGAGTTGTTGTTTACAACCACAGCCTCCCATAATGAAGGGTCTGCACCCTGCTCTGCAATAGAGCTGAGGGCGCGTATCAGCGACTCTGCGCGATTGTATGTGGCAATGATGATAGATAATTTCATACCACAAAATTAAGCGTTTTTAATGAAAAATTACTATCTTTGGGTAATTTTAGTCAAATTTGCAACCATAAAACATATCAAAATATGAAAAAACTCGCTCTTTTTCTGATGCTTACACTCTTTGGAGCATCAATGGTCGTGGCAGCTCCGCCAAGACAATCGTTCATCAAGGTAACCGTCACTCCTGACCACGCCGATTGGTGCTATACTTGCGGTGAGAAACCTCAGTTTGCCGTAACTGTTACCGATTGCAGTAACGCACCGATTAAAAATGCTCAGATCTACTACGAGATTTCGGAGGACTTCCTTTCGCCACTTGAGAAGGGCGATAAGACCCTTGCCGACGGCACAATAACCTTCAGCGGCCACACTATGCGCAAGCCGGGCTTTTTGCGCTGCCGCGTCTGGGCAAAGGTTGATGGCAAAAAGTACGATGAGTGTGCAACAGCAGCCTTTGATAAGGAGAAGATTGCACCTAAGACCATTATGCCGAAGGACTTTGTGGAGTTCTGGAGCAAGGAGATTGAGAAAAATCAGAAGGTTGATATGCTTCCACAGCTCGACCTTGTGCCAGAGAAGTGTACTCCGAAGGTTAAGGTCTATTCAGCCTCATTCCAGAGCTTCAAGAGTGGCTCTCGCATCTACGGAACACTCTGCGTGCCTGCAAATCATACGGGCAAGTGTCCTGCTATCCTTATTGTTCCCGGTGCTGGTTGCCGTTCGCGTAAGGGCTACTATTCTGAGGCAGAGAAGGGATTTGTGACATTCGAGGTGGGTATTCACGGTATCCCAACCGTACTAAGCGATGAGCGTATTTATGAGACTCTTAAGCAGGGCTCTCTGCTCAACTACCCATCAGCCAATGTTGATGACAAGGATAACTACTACTACAAGCGCGTCTTTGTAGGTTGTGCAAGGGCCGTTGACTTCTTGGCTTCACTCGACTTTGTTGACGGCGAGCGTATCGGCGTTATGGGTGGCAGCCAGGGTGGTGCCCTCACAATTACAACCTCTTATCTCAACCCTAAGGTTAAGTGTGGTGCGGCATTCTATCCGGCTATGTGTGACCTTACAGGTTACCTCTACGATCAGGGTAACTCGTGGCCATACCTGTTCAAGAATAAGAAATTGGCTACCAAGGAGCGCCTTGAGACCGTTAAGTACTACGATGTTGTCAACTTCGCGCGTAACCTCAATGTTCCTATTTGGGTATCTTACGGCTATAACGACCTTGTTGTTTGCCCAACATCTATTCAGGGCGCTATCAACGAAATTCCTTCAGCCAAGGAGGTTATGATTGTGCCACAATCGCGCCACTGGACATATCCTGAGCAGGATAAGGCTCGCTCGGTTTGGATGATGAACCAACTTAAAAAGTAAAAGATATGAAAAGACTAATTATTCTTTGCACCGCCCTCTTTGTTGCCTCTGTAGCCTTTGCAGGGCCAAAGGATGGCACTGGTACTCTTACTGAACATACATTTAAGCACAAAGGAATTGAGTACACTTACTACCTCTATAAGCCTCAAAACCTGCCTGAGAACGCACCGCTCATTATGGCGTTCCACGGTTATGGCTCCCGCAATATCCCATCGGTTGGCTATGGTTTTCATCCTGTTGCCGATGAGCACGGCTTTGCTGTATGCTACCCAAAGGGTCCGCTGGATAATAAGGGTAAACACTGCTGGGCTGTAGGTTACGACTTCCACTTTGCCGAGAATTGGGAGCGTGACGATGTAGGTTTTACAAAACGACTTGTAAAGTTCTTGCAGAAACAGCACGGCTTCTCAAAGCATAATGTCTTTGCTACAGGCCACTCAAATGGTGGTGAGATGAGCTACCTGTTGGCATACGAGGCATCCGATGTCTTTGCCGCAGTAGCTCCCGTTTCGGGCCTTACAATGGAGTGGATGTACCGCGACCTGAAGGCAAAGAGAGCTATCCCGCTTATGGAGGTTCACGGCACTAAAGATAAAACCTCAATGTGGAACGGCAACATCACTTGTGTTGATAAGTGGGGACCATATATCGCTGTACCTCGCGCTGTAGGTTATTGGGCTGCTGTTAATCGCTGCACACACGAGGAGGTTGAGCATCTGCCGCTTATTAAAAATCAGGTTATCGCTCACCGCTATGTCAATGGTGTAAATGGCAATCAGGTTTGGCTCTATGAGGTCGTTGGCGGTAAGCATAATTGGGCTGGCGATAGTATGAATACCGCTGCAGAAATATGGAAATTCTTTAGTATGTATCTGAAGTAGGGTGGTGCTTTTGAAAATTATTTTCTAAAAATTTTGCAGATATAAAAATTTGCACTATCTTTGCACCCGTAAACAAAGAGGTTTCGCTTCGGCAAATAAAGATACATCGCGGGATGGAGCAGTTGGTAGCTCGTCGGGCTCATAACCCGAAGGTCGTGTGGTTCGAGTCCCACTCCCGCTACTAAACAGGACAAGTCACAAGATTTGTCCTGTTCTTTTATTTTTATATCTCTTCAAACCGCTGATACAGAGCGCATTACATCAAAGAACGAGTTGGTGTTATTGGTTAGATACTCCCTATTTTCTTAAACACTTAATAGAGGTGTATCCCTAATGCGGGTTACACTTTTATACAAAATTAATAGAAAAATGTATAAGAAGCAAACTTTTATGTGAAAGTTTTTTCGGTTTTTTTACTTAAAATTTCGATAGATATGCAGGCGTTACTTCCTGACCTGGTGTGCTACGCGGACGCTGTAAGCAATGGCGGCGGTAGAGAGTCCTACAATGTAGCCGATAAGCAGTCCGGTGCTGCCCAAATTGAGGGTAAAGGCGAAAAAGTAACCTACGGGAATATTTAGCAACACATAGGCAAAGAGCGATATGAGCGCAATGCTTTTTACATCCTGAATACCCCTCATAACGCCCACCATAGAGCCCTGAATTGAGTCCGAAAGTTGGTAAATAGCCACAGGAATAAACATCTGCGCAGCTAATGCTATAATCTCCTCGTTTGGCGTAAAGAGTCGAGGCAGCGTGAACCTTAAGACGATAAACGCTACCAAAACAAATGTACCCCACGCTATTGCGAGGTGGGTTGCAGCGGTTACTGCGTGACGAAGCGACTCCTTGTCGCGTATGCCGTAACTGTGTGACACTCTGATTGTTGCGGCGCTACCTAAGGCGACGGTCATCATAAAGGCGGCATTGCCGTAGGTCATCACTATTTGGTTTGCAGCTAAGGCAATCTCTCCAAACCAACCCATCATAATGCTTGTTACCACAAATGCAGAGCCTTCGAGAAGCATTTGACCTGCTACGGGTGTGCCTATAGCGAGTAGTCGTGCTCCATTTTTTATGTAGTTGACTCCGCGTGAGAATAATTGCAAATAATCGCGATATTTTGGTATAAATATAAAATATGCAATTATGAGTACGGGCGATATCCAGCGGGCGATGAGTGTAGCCAGACCTGCTCCATATACACCCATTGGCTCAAAGCCTCCCTTGCCAAAAATGAATAGCCAATTGAAGAGTATGTTGATAAGGTTTGTTGTGAGTGCAATGGCCATAGGTGTTACTGTGTTGCCTGTTCCCTCCATAAATTGCTTAAAGCAGCCATAGAGCATTATTGCCGGCAGCGAGTAGGCCATAAACCGATAATAAGGCAGTGCCATATCAACCACTTCGACAGGTTGCCCAAGATGATATAGTAGAGGCTCGGATGCAATCTGCAACAGCATAAATATGATGCCAAGGATGGGGTATAGAACAACCGATGTTTGCAGATAGTGGGCGCTTTTACGGTACTCGCCACGAGCAAAGTGTTCGCCTATTATTGGGGTGATGCCCAATGTTACGCCTAACGCAAGGCTGAAAAGAACGAAACTTATCATCACGCCCAACGATACGGCTGAGAGCGGAATGGGGTCGTTACCGCCATAGGCTCCAACCATCGCGTTGTCGGCAAATTGCACGATAGTGTATCCCAACTGCGAGAGGGCAACGGGAAAAGCGAGCTTTAGATTGGCTGCGTATTGTTGTTTTAATCTGCTATAACTTATCATCGGCGCAAAGGTAGTCATTATTCCTTGTCGGTGCAAATGCAAAATAGGGGTCAACTATAAAATAGTTGATAAAATAGCTGCATACATCGGAAATACTTGCATAAGAGCGGCAGAGATTGGTTGTGACGAAAAAATGTATAATGAAGGCTTGAAAAAATAAAAATTTTATTATCTTTGCTCGTTGATAACTATATGATTATGGATAATAAGAAAGATATAACTCCAGAAGTAGGTCGCGGTTGCGCCTTTGGCTATGATGAGATGGGCGAGCCTATGGCTCAAATGGCCGATGGTTGCTTTAAGCTCCACGAAACTCCGTGGATGGCGCAGTATCCTGACCATCAGCAGAGCGACATCTTTGAGGTGCGCTTCAAAAACACCCGTCGCTCGTTCTACCAGAATGTAAACAATCTCGATTTGCAGATAGGCGATATTGTGGCTGTTGAGGCCTCTCCCGGTCACGATATCGGTATTATTTCGCTCACGGGCGATATGGTTGCCAAGCAGATGCGTCGAATAGGTTTCAACCCTTACAACGGCGAGTTTAAGAAGATTTACCGCAAGGCGAAGCCTTATGATATTGAGCGCTGGCAGGAGGCTATAGCTCTTGAGCACGAGACGATGATACGCTCTCGCCAGATAGCAGCCGAGATGGGTCTTGATATGAAGATAGGCGATGTGGAGTATCAGGGCGATAAGATTAAGGCTATCTTCTACTATATTGCTGATGGTCGTGTCGATTTCCGCGAACTTATCAAAGTATTTGCCGAGCAGTTCCATATCCGCATTGAGATGAAGCAGATTGGTGCGCGTCAGGAGGCTGGTCGTATTGGCGGTATTGGCGCTTGTGGTCGCGAGTTGTGTTGTGCTTCGTGGATATCGAGCTTCTCGTCGGTTACTACCGGTGCTGCGCGAGTACAGGATTTATCGCTTAACCCACTCAAGCTGGCAGGCCAGTGTTCTAAGCTCAAGTGCTGCCTGATGTATGAGTACGACCTGTATATGGATGCTCGCAAGAGTATTCCTCGTTTGCGTGAGCCATTGCAGGCGCTCGATGGCGAGTACTTCCTTGTCAAGACCGATATCCTGGCAAAGAAGATGACCTTCAGTAGCAGTAAGGAGTCGATGTCAAATCTCGTGACTATTCCTGTATGGCGTGTCAAGGAGATTTTGGCGGCCAATCGCAACGGAGAGAAGGTTGAAAGTATTGCCGGCGATAGCGCTCCAAAGAAGGTCGAAGAGCCTACATATCGCACTGAGGAGGATAGTATCACACGCTTTGATAAGTCCAAGAAGCGCAAGAAAAAGCGTAACAATAAGCCACAGCAGGGTGGAGAGCGCCAGCAGGAGGTTAAATCTGAGGCTCAGGAACATTCTGCCGAGGGCGCAGAGCCTCAGGAGCAGCGTAGTGAGCGTCGCCAGCCAAATCGTAACCACAACCATAATCACAATAGCCGCAACCGTCATCGTCGCAATAATCAGGGTGGTCAAACTGGCGAAAAAGCGGGCGGTAACGAGTAGCGTATGGTGAGGCTTGTTGTAGTTTTGTTGTCGTTGCTTTGTGCAGGGTGTGTTGGTAGCTATATAGATATGCGCCCTGTTGATCCGCGTGGCTGGCACAAGCCTGTGAGTGTGGTGGTGGAGAATGAGGATACCGTTGCTCTGCGTAGCTTGTCG
>JAFNYE010000032.1 GCA_017383345.1 Alistipes sp.
GTGTACGACCTACACCACCAGAGAGAGCGAAGGTGTGAACTACTGCAGGGTTGCCTGGCTCACCAACCTTAATCTCACCATAGTTCTGGCAGTTGTTAATATTACCGAATACATTGGTAGTATTGGAATCTACGCGGTTAGTTGCGTAACCTGCAATAGCACCGATATAGAATGTACCGATATGACGCTGAACAGAGCTGTCAACAACAATCTCACCATAGTTCTGGCAATTTGTCACCTCATAACCTGCTGCACGACCGATGAGACCACCGATAGTGGTGTAGCGGTAGTAAGCGTGAGTCATCTTTGAAGATGTACCAACTGGGACCTCACCCTGGGTTACATTGTAAACATGGATCTTACCGTAGTTCTTACAGTTAGACATATGAGAAACCTCGTCAAGGTCGGTTGGAGCACCAGAAACCTGACCTGCGAATGCGCCAATATAGATGTTATCGTCAGAGTGCTCACCAAAGATGTTGATTGCACCATAGTTAGTACAGTTCTCAATATTACCTGTAGCCTCGTGGTCACTATTTTGAGAAACAACACCAGAAGATACGAGGAGTGCCCAAGACTGCGCCTCACCTGAAACATTAGAGAGGTTTACATTAAGCTCGCAAGACTCATCGAATACCACATTGGTAATAGTGTTACCATAGAGCAAGTTACGGAAGAGTGACTTGAACGGAGTGTTAATCTTAAGACCGTGGATAGGAATACCGGCACCGTTAAAGTTCTCGTTGAGCTTAATATTTGGCCACAACTCCATATTGATGTTGCTCATATCGATTACACCACCATTCTCTGCAGTTGCAACAAAACCGTAGTCACCGTCGAGGTTACGATACTTAAGCATATCCTCACCGCTCTTACCTGCAGCATAGTCAGTTGCAAACTGGAGGAACTTCTCACCAGTGTCGATACCTGTAATCTCAACATCCGGAGCAAGAATCTTCTCACAGTCATCAAGACAAACCTTGATAGGTGTTACAAGACCATTTACAAAGTCTGCTGCCGGGAGAGTAGTTTTGTAGTAGTAAGCACCTGCATAGATCTCAGCAGTGATTACCTGCTGCTCTGCGCCCCAAACACCAAGATAAACGCTTACAGGAGAGAACTCGTTGTTTGGAATAGAGATAGCCTTATCTGCTACAGACTCAAGTGAAGACATTGGCATAAGCTCGCCTGCATCGCCACGAGAGTAGAGGTTTACAGAGTGTGAACCAGCGATATTGTTACCACGGAGTACTACGCGAGAGATCTTGTCGTTAACGCGCTCCTTAGAGTAAACCTGAAGCTCAAGAACTGAAGACATAATCTTCATATCGCAACGCATACTACGAGTAGTACGATATGGCTGCTCGTTGGTCATAATGGTTGGAACTGACTCAAGGAGAAGAGCGTTTTCAGTCATACGCTGAGTAGTAGGAACTGAAAGCGCGATATCGCCTGTGTTAGTGTCATTAGCTGCGTCATAAGGACCGTAAACATATACAGCCTTACCTGCATCAGAGGTATTTGGGTTCTTACCTACGAACTGGTTGTTACCAGAGGTTGTAGAACGGAGGTTATTTGTAGTACCTGCATAGAGACCCAAAACAGCGCTTGGAGAGTAGTACAAGTCACCACCTGTGTAGTACTGCTGAGCACCAAAGTCGTTAAGGATTGTGAGGAACTTATAACCATCGGTAGGGTCAACCAACTGACCGCAACCTGCAAAGCGGAACTGAGCAGTGTTACGCAAGTAGTTGGTACCGTTGTGGTCAACCTTGTTCATACGCTGGTAGTTAGTATCGTTGCAATTACCGCAAGTGAGGTTCGAAACCAGACGCAGACGCAAGAAGTAGTAACCGTCCTCCATAGCATCAGGGAAGTTGACAATAAGCTTATCAGGGTCTGTTGTGATTTGCAAAGATGACTTACCGCCAACAAAGCCATTAGAGTGTGTAATAGTACCCTTCCAGTAACCAGCAGGAGATTTAGCACTACCAATTGGAATACCTGATGGTTTCTCTGCAACATCTACACTATTTGGCACCTCGGTCTCAACAAGTTCCCACTGAGACCAGTCGAGAGAGTCATAGAACTTATCCTTCTCAGCATCGTCAAACTCAACGATTGGACGACCTCTAAGCTGATACTCGTCAGCAGTACACTGCGCCCACTCGAAGATATGATACTTACCACCTGCGTTAGTACCCATAAATGAGAACTGACAAGCCAAGTTGGTATTTGCAGATGCGTTGTGAACAGGGATAGTCCAAATCCAGTAGTCACCCTCATACATACCGGTAACCTTTGGAGATGATGAAGTTACGAGCAAACCGTCGTTACCAGCACGCTCCTTAACAATAGAAGCATCAGAACCCATAACGAACTGAACATTTGCAGCGGTAGCAAGAGCTGTTACAAACTCAACCGGCTCCTCTGGCTCGTATGCACCAGACTCCTCAGAGAGAACGATACCATCTTTCTCCCACATATCACCCTTAGTCTCACCCTGCTTCAGGTCGTTAAACTTGAAGTTGATAGGAAGACCGATGATGTCAGAACCGAGCTCGATGAGCGGGAAGATGTTGTCTGAAGGATCATACTCTGAGAAGAAGATATCGTCGATGCGATATACATCGTCAGAAGTGTTCTCAAAGCGGAAGTAGAGAATCTTGCTTACATTTGGAGCAATTGAGAAATCAAATGTATTGAGCGACCAGTCGTTAGTTGGGTGATTTGTGTGGACATAATCCATCTCAGCCCAATTCTTACAGTCGTGAGAGATATAGAGCTTAAGGTCGTTCTTGTTGAACTTACCGTCGCTATTCTTAGCACCGAATGAGAGGTAGAAGTCAGTCTTGTCCTGGTTGTTGAAGTTACGAACATCGAAGTGAGACTTACCATCCAACATAATGTTAGCACCACCAGATGACTCAAGGTCGAACTCTACATCATAGTAGCCCTTAGAAGGCTCGTCAACAGAAGCGTAAACATTGTCAGAAGAAGCATAACCGTATGCATAGAGGTCACCGGCAGTTGCTACACCATTGTAAGACTTGCTACCATCAGCATTTGAGAATGTGTAGAACTTAACCATTGTGTTCTCCTTAATCATAGCGCCACCGAAGTTATCCTGTACGAATACAAGACGGCTCTCGTTTGCGTTAGTCTTAGGACCACGCTGACGAACGAGTACACGATACTCAGTCTCAAGAGTCTTGAACACTACAGTTGCAGTACGATCCTCACCTGTATTTTCAGCCATTGTCAAGTAAACATTGGTAACAGCGGTTGCAGGCTGCGGACCACCAATAGGAGAAACCTCAAGCCAAGGCTCAAAATCGGCTGATGAAGGAGTTGCCTCAGGGGTCTCTGGAGTCTCTGGAGTCTCAGGAGTCTCAGGTACCTCTGGAGTCTCTGGGATATCATACTCAACAGAAACGGTCCAATAAACGCTTGAGTTTACTACGAGATAAGGTACGGTACCGGTAGTACCTACACCGAGCTTGTTGAGCACGAGCTCCTGATTTTGATCAGTAGCATCCCACTCAGCCTCGCCGGTCGAGAAATCAATATCAAACGGAACGAATGTAGATTCGTCGTTTGTGTTGGTGTTGATACAAGCTATCGCAAAGAGCGCGAAAGCAAGTGTTGCCACCAAGTTGAAAAGTTTTCTTAAAGTTTTCATATTGTTAGGTATTATATTTTAGTCAAGTGTCCAAGTGTTAGAAATTTCTTTACCATCATAGAACTTCTTAGGGCGCTCCATTGTCTCTTGGTAAACTCTGCCAAAACGATCCTTAACCTTAATTGTAAGTGTGCTGTTAGCAGACTTAGCAACAACGCGGAAAAGGTGCTCGTGGTTTGTAGAGCTACAAGAGGTGTTAGAGAATGACTTCTTACCCTGCACGCCAAAGACATAAATCTCGCCGCACAAAGCTGAAAGAGGGTCACGATAACCACCTCTGAGGCGCTCAACTGTAAGCGGCTGGCCATTCTCAGTAACGGTAATTTCCCAATCGTTAAGACCGACAAACGAACCACTCTCATAAGCCCAAGCGTTGATCCATACAGTATTCTGAGCCTCATTGTAACCATAACTATTCTTATTGATAGTTACAGTTGCATTTTGATTATAAGCCGTATTGATATAAGAGCCGGCAGTGAAGAAACTATTTGCAGGACCATAAGCCTCATAGAACTTCTTTACCTCGTTCATATCGTAGCTCTTGAACTGCTTTGATGCAGGCTCGCCAATGTACTTGTAGTACCAAGAGAGGTCTGTGCCGTTAGCCTCATATACAAAGTAACCCGAAGGTGTACCATCTGCGCAGAGGTTGAGAGCGCCTGTCTTGCTGTTTGTACCACCTGAACGCTGGCTGGTATTCCACCATACACCGCTAAGTGCGCCGATATTATGCTCGTACATATTGCTGCCGTAACCAGGAATGTTGCGGAAACGAGTCTGGTGAGTATGGCCGCTGATGAAGTTCACCTGCTTGAAATCCTTAAACAAGTTCAAGAATGAAGACCAATTAGCAGGCTTATTGAACTCACCATTGCGATCTGAACCATTCCAGTTTGCAAGTGGGCTGTGAAAACCTACAACGATAGGAGTGTTCTTATCGACATAGCTCAAGTCACGCTGAATCCACTCAAGCATATCGGCACGGAAGCCGACATTGTAATTGCAGTCACCGAACTGGCTGTCAACATTTGAGTTTGAGCCGGTATAACCGTTATAGTAAAGAATATCATCCAAAAGCATATAGTGAATCTTACCGATGTTCATTGAAACATGAGTAGGACCGACCATCTTACGATAAGGACCAGATGCACGCAAGTCAACATCGTCGCCGGCAGGGGTGTGACCATCATTATCGTGGTTACCCATAGTTGACCAATACTGACAAGGCAAGCCGCTGATATCATCCGAAGGGTGATTCTTGAGGCTCTCGTGCCAACCCATATCATTCTTATACCAGTGGATATCGTGCGCAAAGTCGCCCAAATTGAAGCAGTACACATTCTGTTTGCCTGTGTAAGTCGAGATAAGCTCGTTTACAAAGCCATCACGGAACTGCTGGCGATCATTTGGTTGCAAGTTACGGTTTGTGAGGTGAATATCGGTAGCCACAAGGATGGTGTGAGCATCGTTTGTAGCTTTAATCAACTCAAAATCGCGCTGTTCCTCATTCTGAGTGTCATTTGAAGTTTGAGCCCAATAGCGAGGCATCGCTGCCTGTGTAGGAACATTGTAACCTGAAGGGAGAACAACATAAACCACCTCATAGGTCTTCTTTGACTTGAGCCAATAGTGACCATTTGCGTCGGTCTTAGTAAACTCTACACCGTCTGTTACAAGAACATCCTTAACACCCTTCTTGTTGCAATAAACCATACCCTTAAGGTTATAGCCCTCTTTGCTTGCAACCTTATTGTTGACATCCTGAACAGTTACATTTGTTGCGAACAACTCCTGTGTCTGCTCTCCACGACGAAGGGATAAAGTGTATCTTCCTGCAACGATATTCTCCGGTACAGCAAAACGGAACCAAGTAGTACTTAGGCGCACTACTGCACACTCAAAGGTTTTGTTACCCGCCATAACGAGGATATCATCCTGCTGAGCGCCGGTTGCCATAATACGATAGTCCGCGCCTGGGCTGAGAAGCATTGATGCCTGTGCCTCAACATCAGTTACAAGGACATCGCTACCACCGTTGGGTCCCTCGGTGCTGCCGCAAGCGACAACGCCGAGAAGGACTGCAACCGATAGGATCAGTTTCACTATTATACTTTCGATTCTTTTCATTTCTAACTTACTTGTAATATCTTCTAAAATTACTTGATGGGAACTAATTAAGCACCAATCTCTGGCTCCTGCTCAGGCTCCTCCTGCTTTACAGCGGCCTGCTTTACAGTTACCACAATGTTGTTGTTACCGTTAGTATTCTGATATACGGTAATAGTACCCTGACGCTCTGCACCAGTATCATTAGGCTCAACAGTGACATCAAACTTAGCCTTTGTCACGCCGCTAACCTTAATCCACTCTACAGGATCGCCAAACTCATCGTCGTCGATACGAGCTGACCAAGCAACATTGGTGTCGATAGGAATAGTCTTAACAACTGTCTGACCCTCATTATCGCCACTCTCGAACTTACCTGAAGCGGTGAAGTTCTGAATCTGGAGGAATGGCTGGATATAGAACTGAGTGATATTTGCCTTATCCTGCTCCACCTCAATAGTCTTGATAACCTTACCGTGAGATACAATGTTAATCTTAGCATAACGGGTATCGCCCTGACGAGTATTTGCCTGGAACTCAATCTCAAAGCGACCATCGTAGTTACCCTCGCTTGGCCAAGATGAGATCCACTTGTATGAAGGGTCGTAACACTCTGAGTAGTCAGGAACAATCTGCCACTCATCAGCGTTAGTGTACATATCGAAAACTACTGTCATAGCGTAAGTTGTGCTCAAAGCACCGTCAGTTGTAACGAGCAGACGGGTGTCGGTTGTACCGGTACCGCCAAACTCCACATAAATCTCACCATCTGCACCGTTGGCTACATAAGGTTTTTCCTCCTTACAAGCAACAAGAGTAACTGCGCAGAGTGTAAGAGCCATCAAATATTTGAAAGTCTTTTTCATATTTGTTTCGCATATTAAAATTAACGAATCTCCTTAGCAAGACCTGCCTCGCTCCACCATACTGGGGTCAACATATTGTCGGCACCATCGTAGTAAGTGTTGCGCAAGGTTTCAACCACTGCATTGTAGTTATCAGGGTTGGTTGTCTTGGTTGTTGTAGGATACTCAAGTCGAAGTGGAAGAACACCATTGTTCAATACGCCTGTACCGATTGTGAGCTTAGGGAAACCTGTACGACGGTAGTCGTTCCAAGCCTCAGTCATAATACGGAAGTTAGCGACATACTTCTGCTCGATAATGCACTCCAAACCATTCTTAACATCAAATGGTACTGAGTTATTGATGAAGTTATCGATAGAAGCGTCATCCATAACAGGCTGCAACTCAACATGGTTGTAGTTATCGTACATAGGCTCAACAGCCGCGAAGTTACGATAGTTGCTATTGATGTTACGACCATTCTGCTGGAAGTAGTTGATGTAGAGATCACGCCAGAACTCGATAGATGCACGAACACCCTTGTTGTACCACTCAGTTACACGAGCTGTACCGCCAGCGATTGCTGCCCAGTGGTCGTCGTCCTCACGAAGGTAAGCCTCTGCGAGAATGAAACAAACCTCATCATAGTTCATAAATGATACAGGAAGCTTGTAGCTGATGAAGATCTCGTAGTTCATAATTGGGTAACCTGCAGTAGCGGTATCGTCACCAGGCATACCTGACTGAACACCCATCCAAGCGATTGACTGGCTCCACGGAATGAACCAAATCCACTTACGAGGGTCGTTCTTACCGTTCAAAGCAGCGATGAAGAACTCAGAACCACGGTGACCAGAGAGGGTTGACTGCTGGTAACCACCCCAGTTGTTCTGGAATGGAGACTCACCAGAGAACTTAACGATTGCGTTATCCTCCCAAGAGGTCATAATTGGATACTTAGACGGATTGTCGATAATCTTCTTAATCCACTGTGCAACTGACTCACCCAAAACAATCTCCATATCGGTAGAGCGATTTGAAAGACGCATCAAAATACGAAGCTGGAGAGAGTTGGTAAACTTCTGCCACTTCTTGGTATCACCCTTATAGAGCTTATCCTTAGAGGTGTTGCTCAAAGGCATAGAAGTGTTATAGAGGCTATTTGCAAGGTCGAGATCCTTAATAAGCTGAGCGTAAATCTCCTTTGGAGAGTCAAACTTTGGCTTATTGATGTTGTTATCACGGAGCAAGAATGCCTCAGAGAAAGGAACATAACCGAAGATTGCAGTGAGCTGATCCATCCAGAATGCACGGAGGGTCAAAGCAACAGCCTGATAGTTCTCATCCTCGATTTCGAGAGCGAGGTGATACATATGGTCTGCATTTGCAGCCCACTTTGCAGGGTTGTTCCAGCAGTTTGAAACATAAGAAGGAGCAATATAGTAGCGGTGGATAACATTTGTAGTCGAACCTCCGGCGCAGGTGTACTGCATAAGCTCGGCAAATGTATCGTAGAAACGCTGCTGATAGTTCAACGCACCATTACAAATGATCTCATCCATCATATCGCACGGCTGCGCCTTACCTACCTCAATCTGGTTAGGCGACACATTATACTCCTCAAGTGTACGGCACTGAGAGCAAATGAGAAGCACCAGAAGAACCGATAAATATTTCAATGTTTTCATATTTTATACCTATATTTATTATTAGAAGCCCAATTTGATTGTGAAACCATAGGTACGAGTCATTGGGTAAGCACCAGTCTCAATACCGCGGCTGATAGACGCACTGTTGAAGGTTGCAGCCTCTGGGTCATACTGTGGGAAGTTGTCGATACAGAATACATTGGTTGCAAATACACCTACTGAGAGGCTTCTGAGCCAGCCAATCTTCTGGATTGCCTTCTTACCCAAAGAGTAATCAAGGTTAATCTGCTTAAGCTTCAAGAATGAAGTATCATAAGTATTAGTCTCAGCATTCTTACGGTTGTAGTAGTAGTCCTGATAGTAGAGAGCTGCTGACTGAGTGATGGTGGTATTCTTAGTGTAAGTACCATCTGCCAACAAGTTCACACCCTCCTGAACAAGACCGTCGTAACGACCATAGAGAGTATCCTTAGTCTTACCTGCTGAAGCAAGGATTGCGTGAGTCAATGAGTAGCACTTACCACCATACTGGTAGGTGAAGTTCATACCCAGACGCAAGTTCTTGTAACGGAATGTAGTGCTGAAACCACCCTTCCAATCAGGGTAGATAGAACCGAGGTCGATAAGGTTCTGAGAGTCAAGCTGTGGATAACCGTTGTTGTCAACGATAATCTGGCCAGAGCAATCAACCTGCTTGCCATCCTCACCGATGTAGTAAGCACCCTCTGGAGCACGCTGGAAGCCGTAACCATATACGCGACCGAGCTCCTTACCTGGGTAAGCATAGATGAAGACATTGTTACCAGAAGTAAAGCTTGTGTTGAGCTGATAGAGCTCTACACCTGGAGCCAACTCAACCAACTGGTTCCAGTTGCGTGACCAGTTAAAGTTGAAGTCCCAGCTGAAGTGACGCTTCTGAATAAGCTTAGCACCGATAGAGAACTCAACACCGTGGTTGTTAACCTTACCTGCATTGATAAGCTTATAAGTAGCACCTGTAATCTGGTCTGTAGGAACAGAGAGGATCTGGTTTGTAGTATTTGAATCGTAGTAAGCTACATCGACGCTCAAACGCTTCTTGAAGAAGTGAGTCTCCAAACCAATCTCCCAAGACTCAGTATTCTCAGGCTTAAGGAGTGGGTTGTTCAATGTACCAGGGAGTACATAAGAAGAAGAGAATGAAGAGTTGGTGTAGTAGTCGGTAATCTTGTAAGCACCGGTATCGTTACCTACATTCGCCCACGAACCACGAATCTTGAGCATATCGAGCCAGTTAGTGTCGCGCAAACCAGGGATAGCCTGATCGAGCAATACTGCAGCTGATACTGATGGGTAGAAGTAAGAGTTGTTACCCTTAGCAAGAGCTGAAGACCAGTCGTTACGAGCTGTAAAGTCGAGGAAGTAGGTATCGTTGTAGTTGAGAGAGAGCATACCATAGAGTGAGTTGATCATCTTCTCAGTCAAAGTGTAAGATACCTTTGGACGGTCAACAGAGTTAGCAATCTGGAATACATTTGGAGTAGAGAGCTTCTCTGCAATCATAGACTGGTTACGGTGGTTGTAAACCATATTGTTACCACCAAAGTTTACGCCGAGGTGGAAACGGTTGAACTGCTTCTTGTAAGAGAGCAAGAAGTCGGTATTAACCTCATAACGGAAGATATTCTGAATACGATACCAACCCTGAGCGTAAGAAGTAGCGTACTGAGGCTTACGAGAAGTACGGTAGTCGTTGAACAAATCCAAACCAGAACGAACCATCAAGGTCAAATCCTTAGTCAACGCGAAGTCAACCTGCATATTACCGTAGATACGGTCACGGATCTGGCTGTTGAGGTAGTCGTATGCCAACCAGTAAGGGTTGTTTACATTGAGTGATGTACCGTTACAGTTAATCAAGTTGTTCAAGTAATCTGAGTCACCACCTGTACGAGAGTCGAGAGCCTCGAAGATACGACCGCTGCTATACTCATCCCAGAATGAAGAGATATCAACTGATGGGTAGTTCCACATCAACTGATAAACTGGAGAAGCGTTGTTGTAACCGGTAGTTGGGAGGTTGTCAGAGACTTTGCGGTAGTAGTTAACCTTAGCCTTGAAAGTCACTACCTTATTTAATTTACTATTAACAGAGAATGAAACAGTCTCCTGGTTGTAACCCATATTAGGAACAATCCAGTTGTTGCGAGTATCCTGGAAAGAGGCACGAACTGAAGTACCCTTACCGTTGTTACCGCTTACAGAGATGTTGTTCTTGTAAGTAAAGCCGGTCTCATAGAAACCCTTGTAGTAGTCCTGAGCCACGAAAGGAACGAGGTTGTAGAACTTAGTTGAAGCAGGCTCATAGACAGTAGCACCAGCAGCATCCTTGTAAGTATCAATTACAATAGAGCCTGGTTTGTCGGTACGCTCATTACGGAGCTTGTCGAAGTCGAGAGAGTGGTACATATAGGTCAAACCTACGCCGTTCTCATCAGTACCATAACCGAAGTCGGTGCCATACTTAGGACCCCACATGTTACGAGACCAAAGACGGTCAGCAACCTTGGTAGAACCCTCGTAAACACTCCAGAATGAGAAGTACTCCTGTGGAGAGTACTGCTTACCTGCAAGAGTAGCATAAGTAGTAAGAGCTGCAGAACCTGCACCATACTCCTCCTGAAGCTCAGGCCAATAAGAAGCCTGCTCAGCAACCATTGAGAATGAGTAGCTTACGCCGATACCCTTCTGCTTAGAACCGCTCTTAGTGGTGATAATAACAGCACCGTTCTGTGCGCGTGAACCGTAAAGCGCAGTAGCAGCAGGACCCTTAAGGACTGATACCGAAGCGATATCGTCTGGGTTAAGGTCACCCACACCGTTACCGTAGTCGATTGGCGCGTCATCAGAGTCGTTGGCACCACCTGAAGAAGTCTTCTCATTACCGAGAGGCACACCGTCCACAACGAAGAGGGCCTCATTGTTGTCGTGAGACAAAGAAGACTCACCACGAAGAGTTACACGAACTGATCCAGCAGGACCGGTAGCTGCAGACTCAAACGACATACCGGCAACCTTACCGTTCATACCGTCGAGCCAGTTACCAGACACGGTCTGTGCGATATCGTCACCGGACACCTTAGAAACGGCATAACCGAGCGACTTCTCAGCACGGGTGATACCCAAAGCGGTTACCACGACCTCGTCGATCTTCTGTGTACTCTCCTTCATTACTACATCGACCTTGGTACGAGCACCAACAGCGATCTCCTGACCTTCATAGCCGACATAAGTGAATTCGAGAACCGGATTAGTAACGCCCGCTACATCGATCGAGTAGTTACCATCCAAATCTGTTAGGGCTGCGCGAGTTGCAAGACCTTTAACCGAGATAGTCACACCAATCATCGGACCTCGAGCATCAGTAACCTTACCGGTTACCATTTTCCCTTTACCCTGTGCATACACCGATGCAGGGCTAAACAGCGCACAACAAACTAACAATGACATAGTTACGATAGTCATCGCCAATTTGCGAACACCGTTTGAAACAAGAAGTAAATCTCTTTTCATAGGTTAATTATTAAGTTTTATTAAAAATTGGTTGCTTTAATTCATACAAAAGTAAAATTTTTTTTTCACACAACCAACATATTTGCGAATATTTTTCTCTAAAAATGCAATTAATTTTATCAAATAGCCAAAAAACTTTCAAAAAGCTAAAATAGGTTCAAAATCACGATTTATCTAAAGATAGATTTTTTCAACAACAATTCTAAGAGGACAAAATTATAGTTAAAAACATTCTTTTTATGTTTTAACAAACTTATCAGTTTCGCAGATGCGATTATTTACCTACCTTTGCGGCATAGATATTGAAATTATGAAGAGAATTAAACTGCCCTACATACCCTCTTTTGGGGAGGAAGTTGCCAACACTATTTCTCACGGAGTGATGGCTGTTATAGCACTTATACTGCTTCCGTTTGCTGCCGTCTGGAGCTACACACACGCCATTGGGAACAACATTGAGTCGGCTATAGGAGTTTCGATTTTTGTGATATCGATTTTCCTGATGTTACTCTGCTCAACTCTCTATCACTCAATGGACCACAACTCAAAACACAAGCAGATTTTTCACATCCTTGACCACATATTTATCTATGTCGCCATTGCCGGCTCATATACGCCAATAGCACTTACCGTAATAGGCGGATGGCAGGGAATTTTGATTGTAATAGTGCAGTGGCTAATGGTACTTTTCGGTATTTTCTACAAATCGCTCTCAAAGCGCTCAATACCGGCAGTGAGTCTGACAATTTATTTGGTTATGGGATGGACTATAGTATTTTTCTTTCCGATGTTTTTGAGAAACAGCTCCACTCCCCTATTGATACTCATTGCAGCAGGCGGAATTTTCTATACCATCGGCGCTTGGTTCTATGCACAAAAAGGATTTAAGTACCACCACCTTGTTTGGCATTTGATGATAAATATTGCTGTTTGTTGCCACTTTGTTGCAATAGTTTTCTTCCTAAACAGCTAATGAATGTAAAAAAACGAAAACTCCCCAAATACGACTTTTTGAACACTTCGTATTTGGGGAGTTTTGGTTTTGATGCGGTTACTTTTTCTCAACCGAATTTCCCTTGACCGTCATATAGTTTACACCTGCATTGGTATGCACCTCTATTACGCGATGAAAGACACCTGCATCCATTTTGGCAGCCTCCAAAACCATTGTAATAACACCCTTCTGGCCAACCTTTAGAGGGCGACGCGAGTATGTCGCCTTAAGGCAAGAGCAGGAGGTATTGACACTAAGCAGCACAAGTGGTTTATCTGTCTTATTTTCAACGATAAAGGTGCAAGTATAATTCTTATTTTCGCGCAAAACATCGCCAAAATCTACAGCTGTTTTATCAAACACCACGCCATTATTTTCCGCCTTCTTAGCATCTTGAGCGGAGGCTACATCAAGCGAAAAAACGAGCAATATCAGCAGTGTAAACAATCTGAATTTCATAGTTATTCGGAGGCTTTAAGTTTGAAAATATAGGTTATCGTTCCACCCTGAATAAAGGCTGCACTCTCGGTAAAACGAGCCTTTTTTGCAGCCGATATAGCAGCATCAATAAGCGCCTTATCGGATGTTGTTGAACCCTTCGGTTCGTATGTTGCAGAGGTCACTTTTCCAGACTTATCAACAGCCACACGAACAACAACTTTTCCACCACGATTACCCGCAGGGTACGACGGCATAGGCAACGCTCCGACCAAACCTCGACCCTGCAAACCCTCATCAAGAGCGTCAGTTCCAACGGGATTTAGGCCTCCGCCCGTCCCCGTCGATTGCTCCTTATCAGATTGCTCGCCCATAGGATTTCCCGCATTCTGAGGCTCATCAACGCCACTCTTGTTCATCTTAAAGAGCGCTTTTTGATTTACCGTCTGCACCTTCTCCTGCTTACCTGAGGCCTGCTGAGAGTTATCTGTAACAGCCAGTTTTTGATGTTTTGGAGCCACTACAGGTTTTGGTTGCGGCTTTGGTTTTGGCGGCTCGGGCTCTGGTTTAGGCTCAATAAACTCAACAAACAACTCCGCCTCCTTAGGCTGTTGCGGAGAATACTCCACAACACCCCACCGCATCGCCGCAGCAACGATAAGACCGTAAAGCACGGTTGACAGTATGGCGTAATGTTTTGAGTTCATAGTTTATTGCCTCTCGGCTAATTTATATTCTGCACCTATTAAGGAGCGATTACAACGCTCAGCGTTATCACCAATTTATCGTCAGAGTGGTGCATTTACCACGCTTTTGTTTTTGACTTGGAGGGAGCATACTCTGCGTATGTGACCTTCAAGTCAAGAACAAAGAAGGCAGTAAATGGGCCACTATCACGATAAATTACTAATATGTACTGCCCATTGTCAGCATATTGCGTTAGCGGCAGTAAACACCCCTTACAAATCAATTTTAGGGTTGGGTGGCGAGAATTAAACGATAATCATTATCCTTCGCCACATTCATCACCTTAACCACCTCATCTACAGCGACGGTTTTATCGCAATGGAGGGAGATGGTTGGCTCGGTTTGACCTGCAAGACGCTCACGCAGGGCGGCCTCAACGCCGGCGATACCTTGCACGCGGTCAAGCTCGACATAGTAGTTATAGGTAGCACCCTTCTTCTCGATAGAGACGGTTGTTATTGCCTTATCCTTGAGCTGATTACTGCTCTTCGGCAGCATCAGTTTCAAGGCATTGGGGTTGATGAGTGTTGTTGCGATAATCATAAAGATAAGCAACAAGAACATCAAATCCGTCATTGCCGATGCAGAGAAGGATTTATCTACCTTTGATCCTCTCTTTATAGCCATAGTTTTACTTTTGAGCCGGTTGGTTAAGAATATCCATAAAGGCGATAGAGTTTGCCTCCATACGGAAAACAAGCTTCTCGATAGCAGCAACGAGGTAGTTGTAGCCGAAGTATGCAGGGATACCCACCAACAAACCACCTACAGTTGTAATCATCGCCACATACATACCACCTGAGAGCAGGGCCATATCGACTGTTCCGCCCGCAGCAGACATATCCATAAAGGTCTGCACCATACCCATAACGGTACCCAAGAAACCGATCATTGGCGCACCGCCGGCGATAGTTGCGAGGAACGGAAGTCCATTTTCAAGGCGTGACACCTCAAGGTTAGCCACATTCTCGATAGCGTTCTGCACATCTCCCATAGGACGGCCCAGGCGCTCTATACCCTTCTCAACCATACGGGCAATAGGTGTATTTGCGCGGCGGCACATCTCAAGAGCTGCGCGAATATCGCCATTAGAGATAGCGTCGCGAATACGGTTCATAAAGCCCATATTCATACCCTTTGATGCTTTGCGGATAGCCAAGAAGCGCTCTACAAAGATAAAGATAGTAACACCTCCGAGCGCCAAAAGCACCCACATAAGCCAGCCTCCGCTATTAAAGAGCTGCCAGAGGCTCATTTGACCCGCCTCAGTAACCTGTTCGATAACCTCAGTGGTTTGCAATAATGTAAATTTCATAGTATTGTTTATTTAAGTTTTTGTATTCTTGATAAATAGATGCGCAAAGTTAATCAAAATTATCGAGATTATCCTCCTGTGGCGGTCTATCAAAGCCCTCAACCATAGACTCCATAGCCTCGTTATCCAACTCGCGTTGACCCATAGCTGCCCCGGCAAGGCGTTGGCGTTCCTGACGACGGCGGCGCGAGAAACGATGTTTCAGGCGGTATTTCAAATCTTTGGCATTGTCAAAGTCCTCCTTAAAATAGACTCCGACACCCGTCTCTTGCAGACCCTGATTTTCATCAAAGCGGTCAATGGTATGGGTAAAACCTTTAAGACGGAGCGTTCCCGCCTGATCTATAAGCCATGTGACATAGGCCTCGCCCGTAAACGATGATGAGGCATTGACCACCTGCGACTTATCGACAAGATAGTTACCCTCGACCTCGATAAGCAGACGATTTCCAAGCAAACCGTGCGAGAAACCGAAGTCCACCTCATCGCTCATCATCTGCTCCGTCTTAGGGCGATAGCGCAACACTATATTGGAGTTCTCCGAAGAGAGCCAGTTGCTCAGCTGATTTGAGAGCATCTCAAGACCCGTAACTGCCGCTGAGGAGACTCCAAACTTAGCCGCCTCGGTAGAGCTATCCGACAGGAAGGAGTTTGCCAACAGCAGATAGAGGAACTGCTGTGAGCGACGCTCCGGAGTACTGAGCACATTGGCAATAACGGCCTGTATGCTTGCATCGGCACTCGGCACCTGCACATCAAAGCCCACCGTCGGCTTTGTAAGGCGGTCGGTAAGGTTGATGATACAGTTCACAGGCACAGCGCGATTTGGTATCGAAGTATCGACATAACCCGCAAGCAGAGGTTGCAGCGAGGCCTTAACGCGATAGAGAGCCTTAATATCAAGCAGCGCATCGAGTGGCTCACCCGTCCATTGAATTGTCGAACCCCTCTCAATAACGAACTTTTTATTGATAATATCTTGCAGCGTAAACAGATAGCTACCCTCATCGATAGTATAGATGCCATACATCTCGAATTGGTCTGCTCCAGGATTTATGCGCAAGTTAAGCATACCGTTACCCGTGCCCTTGATAATATCGCCCACAGTAGGGTCGATAACAAGCTGCACCTCGGCATTTTTGCGCACATCGAGCGACATATTTATATCCATACCGCCACCCGAAGATGTACGCTGCCTCTGACGACGCTCAAACATCATCTTACGACGCACAAGGTAGTTTGTCGTATCAATAGACGATGGTTTGGCGAAGGTCACAAAGTCCGCAGAGGCGATATTAGCCTTACCGCTCAGCGGCATATAGAACTTGGAGTTATTGCCCGAAATAGCGGCAATATCCATCTTGACACCCGCCTTATCGCCACGCACAGCCACATCACCCGAGGCGTATATGTTGCCATAGAACATATCATTCTCGCGTTTTGTTGTATTGAGCACCAGCATATCATTAAAGCGCGCAGTAAGGGCATATTCTATATTAGACAGATGGTCCAGACTCAAATCCATACTTAGAAGACCGCCATTTTTATACTTGTCAAAAATGCGGGCATCTTTCATTACAAACTTATTGTCTTTAACCTCGATAATAGCTCGTGGAGCGTTATATGTACAGTTTGTATAATCAAGCGTTGTGTGCATATCGCTCACAAGTATCTGACCATTGAGGCTGGCATCACGGCGCTCGCCTGTAAGGGTCAAATCTATATCGGCCTGACCACCTGTATTGGATATAACGCCCTTAAGCAGAGGGTCAAGCAGTCCCACATCGAGCTTTCCGATATCTATTTTGGCATAATAACGCGCCTGCGAAGGAGAGAAATAACCACGCACCACCTGTCTGCCCTTGTCAGCCGTAGAGACGGATAGTCCCGCACGCGAACGACCCACATCCCATCGCGAAACAAGCGCGAGGTTAGGCAACGCCAGATTATTGACCTTAACGGAGTCTATGTCAACCTTAGCCTCAAGGCGAGGATTTTTAAGTGCCGAATTGACCTTCACATATCCGTTAGTTCGGCCCTCTATTGCATAACCCATTCGCTGAGCAAACTGCATAAATGGAGCCAGAGCAAAATTACTCAGCTCAAGTTGCAGCGAGTCTGTCATATTAGGCGAAGCCACGCCATTAACTACTAAGTTTTGCTTGTCAACAGTACTGTAGATGCGGAAGTTGTCAATATCTACTCGCGAAGAGTCCACCTCAATACTATTTGAGGCTATACGCCACACATTATCCTTGCCACCAATGCGCGACGGCAAGATATTGACCGCCAAATGGCGCATACCATTACGACGCGATATATTGGCCCGAGCCGCCAACTCGCCCTTTATATGGCGCACCGTATCGGCAAAGTTACCGAAGAAGTCGAGGGTGTTATCCTTTGCACCTGCGTGCAGGCTAAAGTCGGCAAGGCGCAACGCTCCTGCCCACACCTCCGACGAGCCGAGATTTACAACCAGCGAGTCACCCTTATTGCCCGCATCGAGCACCACCTCGGAGACAAGGTATGGATATCGTTCGATACACTCCGAACGACCACGCATAACAAAGCGGTTGGTTTTCGGATCTATAAAGGCCTTAAGCGTAGTATTTGGCGCCACATCAAGGCCATCGGCAATACAATTCAGCAATGACGACAAATCGGCCTTAGTAGTAACTGAGAGCAGAGCCACATGGTCACGCAGCCCCTCCCCCATCACCCCAATGGTATCGAGGGCTTGCGAGTCATACAACTGAGGCAAATAACGCGCAATAAGCGTTGAGACATAGTAGGCCACCTCCTTATAAGAGCTGCGACTCTCAAACTGTGCGTCCACAAAGTCGGAAGTGAGCAACATCTTGCGTATATCCTCGTTACTTTCGACCGTAAGTTCAATAAGGTCTGACTCAACACTCTTATCGTTATAATTATAGACGCCGTCATATATACTCAGCCTTCCTGCCATAGTATCCAAATCCCTGCCCATCATATCCAACGACAGCGAAGCGCTGAGAGTAGAGAGTTGGTCGCGACGGTTGATATTGAGGGCTTTGAGATTAGCCTGCTCAATCTCTACAACAGCATTATAAGCCGTCATATCGCCTTGTGAACTATCCACAGCACCCTGCAACTGCAACTTCAGGTTAGGATCGAGGCTGCCCACATTAACAAAGGCAACCTTATCGTCATAATTTGCATCAAAGGTTATGCTGTTGTAGTTATAGTCATTAAAGAGCAGGTCGGTAATTTTACCCGCCGCATCAAAAGTAACATCCTCATCCACCAAAGCAGAGCCTTTTGCCGTAAACGACGCATTTATTGGCTTATCCATTGATAGCAGTCGGGCAACATTGAGCGAATCGGTTGTAAGATCGACATCAAAGCGCCTACCATCATCACTTGGATGCATAGAACAAAGCGCATCAATAGCACCACCACTACCGAGTTTCATACGGGCTTTAGCATCGAACGATGAGATAAGGCCCTTAAATGATCCCGAGATATCAAGGCGCTCGGTACGGTTAATGTATGGCAGCACCTTTTCAGGCGTCTTTAACGAGGCTATATTGCCCAAAAGCCGCATAAACTCCGTTGTGGTGACATCAACCCTCTTGACATCAATATTAAAGCGGGTACGATTGACATCTATCAAGCCCTTAATTTTTGCCGAAGCCTTAATTGTTCCGCCATCTGCAAGGCGCATATTATCTACACGGGCGTTAAAGTTGGCAACCGTTCCGTGCATCGAAGCAGTCACGGCGCTTACAGAGGTATCCCAACGCAAGATTGCAGGAGCAAAGTAGCCGATAATATCACTATTGGTATAACTGTCGGTTATATCGACATCAAGGCGCACATTGGCAATAAAGTCCTTATAACTGTCCCAAGTAGCACCCTTGAGTTGTAGCGACGGCATATTTATCTGCGTACCCTCTGCACGCAAGCAGGCCTGATTGACTATAATCGTACCGCGATCGACACAAAAATAACCCGCCAAGTCATCCAACACAAAGCCACTGCGTTCAGTAAAAGTCAAGGCGTTAATCATTCCGCCCACAGCCTGACCCTCCACAAAGAAATCCTCAAGAGTTGCTGCGATATTATTCAGGTGCATATCCGAATAGTCAACGCCATAGGAAGGATTGCGCTTCTCAATGCGCTGCAATCTAAAGTTAACACTATCGACCTGAATAGAGGAAATTCCGAGTTTGAAGAGTTTTTTCTCCTTCTCGCGGTTGACAAGGCGGTCGGTCACCTCCTTGATATTTATCTCACCACGCTCCGTCTCGCGCAGATTAAGCAGAACATTTTCAGCTTTAGCCGTCGAGAATAGCAGCCTGTCGCCCATAGAGTTAAACGGAGCAAGGCGCGCCATAACCGAGCCTGCATAGAGCAGAGTATCGCCATCAAGGTCCTCAACATAAAAACCGCGCACCTTAATGTGGTTGAGCATACCGATAGTGATATGGTCAACACCGACCTTAGTTCCCAATTTTTCCGATGCAAACGAAGCAGCCGCCTGGATAGCTCTGTTCTGCATACTCGGCATAGAGAGCAACAGCGTACCGCACAAAGGGAGTAATATCAACAATAAAATGATTGTCGATACTATCTTTGTAAATATTTTCGTAACTTTGCTCACTGAAAAGGAACTTTTACCACTAAGTTATATAATAACTTACAAAGTTAATACAAAAATTACGATTTTACACAATTTTATGAACAATAATATCACTATTCTCGGTATTGAGTCCTCTTGCGACGACACTTCGGCTGCCGTACTGCGCAATACAACGCTTCTTTCAAGCGTCATTGCCTCGCAGGCCGTACACGAAAAATATGGCGGTGTAATCCCTGAGCTTGCCTCGCGCGCGCATCAGCAGAACATCGTTCCCGTTGTGGACACAGCCCTCAAGGAGGCGGGTGTAACTGTTGACCAGATTGACGCCATAGCCTTCACTCGCGGCCCCGGTCTGCTCGGCTCGCTTATGGTCGGCACTTCGTTTACAAAGGGCCTCTCAATAGCCCACAACATCCCAATGGTCGAGGTTAACCACCTGCACGGACACATCCTCTCCCACTTTGTTGACCTGCCCGACAGAGAGTTACCGCACCCCAACTACCCATTCCTCTGCCTGCTTGTAAGTGGCGGACATACGCAGATTGTCAAAGTTGACGCCCCCGACAAAATGGAGATTGTCGGTACAACCATTGACGACGCCGCAGGCGAAGCGTTGGACAAGTGCGCCAAAGTTATGGGACTACCCTACCCTGGCGGTCCTATTATTGACCGTCTGGCCAAAGAGGGCAACAAAGAGGCGTTCAAGTTTGCCAAGCCTCGCGTAGAGGGGTTAAACTACTCATTCTCAGGACTCAAGACATCATTCCTCTACACTCTGCGCGACAGCGTTGCCGAGAACGAGAATTTCATCGAGCAAAACAAAGCCGACTTATGCGCATCGTTGCTCCACACCGTTGTCGATATATTGGTTGACAAACTTATCAAGGCCTCCAAGCTGTATAACATTAAGGATATCGCACTCGGCGGTGGCGTTTCGGCAAACTCTGCTCTGCGCGCCCGCATTGAGGCCGAGGGAGCAAAGCGCCATTGGCGCACATTTTTACCAGAGCTCAAGTTTACAACCGACAATGCGGCAATGATTGCCGTGGCGGGTTACTACCGCTACCTCAAGGGAGAGCTATCGCCACTTGATGCAACACCTATAGCACGATACGAAGAGATGATATAAAAAATCGGGGTCACTTCAATTTGTGACCCCGATTTTTATTTTAGTATTTTCCTCAACTTCTTTGAGATAACATCCGCAATTAAGACCATACCATAGTCAGTCGGATGCGTTCCATCGACCGTTGCCTCCATAGGCAGAGCCAACTGCTCGGCGGTAAGATAATAAATATCCTTCACGCCCGACTTGCGCAACTGGCCATACACCTCCCTGAGCAGGCGATTATTACGCTGCGCATTGTGGTTCATAGCCTCTGCCACACCCGCATATTGCTCACAGAAGAGTATCGGCACATTGCGCTGCTGTCGCAGATGTTTCACGCCCTCGCGGATATTAGACACTATCTGCTCCTCGCTCATCTTGCCCATATTAGGCAGACAGGCAAAGATATACATTGCCGCATCAAGTTCCCCAATAAGAGTGACAACCTCTGGCTCAAAGCGACCATTACCCGAAAAGCCAAAGTTCAAAATCGGCACATCCAAAGTACGGCTGACAATATTTGACCACGCCATACCCGGTCGCGAAGCACATCCACCCTGCAAGATAGAAGTTCCGAAGGCTACAATAGGGCTTTGGTCACCCTTAGGGACAAACTCCAAGTCGCTCCCCTGCGCAACACCTACCTCGCACCAAAGAGTCTGAGCATAGAGTGGCAGATAGAGATAGAACTCCGACTTACTATCGCGCCAAAGCTCCGGTGTACGGATGTTAAATGTGAAGGTTACGGTATCATTACTCTTGATTGCAGACCTACGACCTTCGCAATATCGCCACTCGCCCTTGCTATTGCGCAGGTACAAATCCATACCCGCCACGCCAGTATTGGCAAAGTGGCTCATTTCGCCGAAGGTAGGCACATAGCGCACCTTTATCTGCTCAGCATCGCTCTTAAAACGAAGATGCAGACCGGCAGAGTGCTTCGAGAGTCGCCACACCGATTTACGCACGCTCTGCTCCGCACGCTCAGGCAAGCGCCAATACTTACCGCGCAGCTGATCGCTCCACCCCTGCCCGTGAACAACACAAGAGTTTTGGGTCTGGGGATTATGCCACACATAACTCCCCTCTTTATGCTCAGCGCGCAGAGTTATCGCACCAAAGAGCGCGACAAGCAACAACACAAATCGCCTCATAGGCTACCCAATCTCAAAAACCTCGCCCGAGTTGAGAAGGTCATCAACACTCTGAATTTTGGAACTCTCCTTAACGCTCTGCTGCTGACAAACCAGCGACTGGTCATAGACAAATGGCGACGGAGTGTTGCGGATAACACCCAAAGCAACAGGATACTCAGGATACTTCATTGCCGCAAGCATAGTGTGCAGCGTTGTGTCCTCGGTAGTGGCGTCGTGAGTAAGAATATCATCAAGAGTATATCCATCCTCACCAATGGTTACGACCTTGAGTTTAAGGCCGTCAAGCACCAAACCTTTATCCTTGTTAGCACCAAAGAGCATCTTCTCGCCGTGGCGCAAGAGAATGGTATGCTCCGCACGCGTAGCCTTGTCGGCAGCAAAGTTTGCGTGGGTCTTATTATTGAAAATCATACAGTTAACCAGAGCCTCAACAACCGAAGTGCCACGATGTTGCGCTGCCTCAACCAATATATCTTTGGTCAACATAACCTCTGCATCGACTGTGCGGGCAAAGAAAGTACCCTTTGCACCAATGGTCAACTCGCCCGGATTAAACGGTTGCTCAATTGTACCATAAGGAGATGTTTTGGTCACAAGGCCATACTTGGATGTTGGCGAATATTGACCTTTGGTAAGACCATAAATCTCGTTATTGAACAGAATGACATTCAAGTCGATATTACGGCGCAGAGCGTGGATAAAGTGGTTTCCACCAATAGCCAAACTATCGCCATCGCCCGTACAAACCCACACCGACAGGTCGGGATTACCGCTCTTTACACCCGTAGCCACAGCAATAGCGCGACCGTGAATGGTATGAAAGGCGTATGTATTCATATAGTATATAAAGCGCGAGGAGCAACCAATACCCGAGATAAAGACAAACTTCTCACGCGGGATATCGAGCTTTTCGGCAATCTCAGGGAGCGCACGCTGCACAGAGTTAAGTACCGCGTGGTCACCACAACCTGCACACCATTTTACCTGCTGGTTGGATTTGAAATCTTCCGGTTTATAGTTGTAATTTGCCATAATCTAAATCTGAGTTTTGATAAATTCTACCAATTCTGCAATAGTGAAAGGCTGACCCTGCACCTTGCCCATACCCAAGAATGTGTATTGAGGGAACTGACCCTGCAAATAGGTTGCAAGCTGACCGCTGTTAAGCTCGCAGACGATAAGTTTCTTGTATCGTGCAAAAATCTGGTCTAAGTTCTTTGGCAGAGGATTGAGGTACTTAATATGACAATGTGCCACCGAAGCACCCTCGTCCACAAGCTGCTCTACAGCCGAGCGAATATGTCCCTGTGTACCACCCCAACCGATAACCAGAGTCTGAGCATCCGAAGCGCCGACAACATCCTGCTCAGGAATAATATCAGCCACAGCATCAATCTTAGCCTTGCGCAAATCGACCATACGCTGGTGATTTGCCGGATCGTATGAGATATTACCCGTAGCGCAATCCTTCTCCAAGCCACCGACACGATGCTCTAAGCCCGCCATTCCTGGTGTTGCCCACTTGCGGGCAAGAGTTTGATCATCGCGCTGGTATGGCATAAACGGAGTGTTGTCCGCAGTTGCAAATGGAGGGCAAATCTTAGCCATATCGCTAAATTGAGGTATCGCCCATGCCTCTGAGGAGTTGGCAATAAAGCCATCTGTAAGCAACACTACAGGCACCATACGCTCTACCGCAATCTTTGCCGCCATAAATGCCGAGTAGAAGCAGTCACCAGGCGATGTTGCCGCCATAACCACAACAGGCGACTCTCCATTGCGACCATAGAGGGCCTGCATAAGGTCACTCTGTTCGGTCTTTGTTGGCAAACCTGTCGATGGACCACCACGCTGCACATCTACCACTACGAGCGGCAGCTCAGCCATAACGGCAAGACCCAAAGCCTCGCTCTTGAGCGACAGTCCCGGGCCGGAGGTGGTTGTCACCGCAAGACGACCCGCAAAGGCTGCACCTATAGCGGTACATATACCCGCAATCTCATCCTCCGCTTGTACGGTAGTGACACCGAGCGACTTATGCTTGGCAAGCTCCTCAAGAATAACTGTAGCAGGAGTGATAGGATATGAGCCGCAGAAGAGTTTCAATCCCGCAGCGTGAGAGGCTGCAATAAGTCCCCACGCTGTAGCCACATTGCCATTCAGAGTGCGATAGCGGCCCTTTGGCAGACCTGCAGGCTCAACAGCATAGGAGCTGTGGTTGAGATGATTGTTGGCAGCATAGTTATAACCCGCCTCAATAACCGAGTTGTTTGCAGCGGCTACAGTAGGGTTCTTCTTGCCAAACTTATTGTTGATATACTCGTGAGCGTGAGCGGTGTCGCGCTCGGTGATGTAAAGACAGATACCGAGTGCAAACATATTTTTACACTTGGTCTTTGACTTTATGTCAAGCTCAACATCGGCCAATGCCTCGCGCGTCATAGTGGTTATGCGCGCAAATATTATATTGCGGCCCTCAAGATTGAGTTCAGAAATAGGGTCTGATGTCTGAAAACTCGCTTTTGCAAGATTGTCGGCAGTCACTGAGTCGGCATCGACAATAATTGTAGCATCGGGCTTGATAAACCTCACATTAGCCTTTAGCGCGGCAGGGTTCATCGCCACCAACACATCGCACAAATCGCCCGGATGGTTAACGCCAACCGAGCCGAAGTGTACCTGAAAACCAGAGACACCCGCAACAGTACCCTGCGGCGCACGAATCTCGGCAGGATAGTCCGGGAAGGTAGAGATTACATTGCCGCCAAGCGCCAATGTTTCGGAAAATAGAGTTCCTGTTAGCTGCATACCGTCGCCCGAATCGCCCGAAAAGCGAATTACGACATCCTTAAGCAGCGAAGTTTTTTGTTCCATTTATATAGTAGTTTTAAGAGTCATTTTCTACAAATTCAAACTGCACCACCCTCCCCTCTGCACCGATTTTAGCGTCAAAAGGTGGTAGTAGCAACGCTCTTGTTTTGGGGCTGGAGGGAGCATACTGCTTGTATGTGACCTTCAGCCACAGAACAAGGAAGGATGCTAATGCCGCCTTTTCACGCTAAAATCACTGCGGGATGAATATGTATGTTATCGTTCCCTCCTGTTTAGCGGGAGCACTATCGTTATGATCAAACCGAGAGCCTTTTGCGGAGGCTACAGCAATTTGACGCATACACTCATCGCCGCCCGACTCGACATAGGCATAGAGCACCTTGCCTGCGCGGTCGATAGCGAGTTTAACAACCACCTCGCCACCGCCTTCACAGCGGTATGCGGGCTTAACCAAGTGGCGCGAGTAACGAACGGGATTTGTGAAGGAGAAGCTGACCGTAACGGTACCCTTTACCCTCTTATCGCCGTTTGTATTACCCCGCTTATCCTGTCCATCATCCTGACGCTCGCCAGCACTCTTTGCCTCCCTTAGTCCACGCTCATAAGCCTCACGATTGGCTCTCATACGAGCCTCAACAGCCTCTGCATCGGAGTTAAGTTCGGCAGTTTTTGTACCGCGGTCATCTGCCAGATTTTCGTTCAGCGCATTTTCGTTGGAGGAGGTGTTTCGTATCTTGCTCCAATCGATATTTTGGTTGGCACGGCGCACCTCTTCAGCCAAGCGGTCGCGTTCCTTTTCGAGCATCTCAATATCTTGAAGGTCAATATACATACCCTGCGACGAGGGTTTACGACCGATAACTATTTTAGAGGCGAAAAAACCGATACCGATAAGCAGATAGACGATAATGGTCACACACAAACCCACACGATGGTCAAATGCCCAAGTACCCACATCCTCGCTACGGTTATCGAAGGGCAGCTTGAGTGGTTTACGACGGGGTCTTTGAGGCTCCATCGGGGTTTGCGCTGATGTTCTATTTGTCGCTTTTTCGTTCTGCGTCTGTTCAGTCATTTTGTACATAATACATTTTGCGATTACAAATGTAGCAGATTTTCCGAAAATTTACTATATTTGTACCATTAAATATTTTTATAACAAAGTTATGACAACAACTTCATCTACAAAACAGCAGACATTAGCTGCCCCGCTTACCTTTTCGGGCAAGGGTCTGCATACAGGTGTAAAGGTCACAATGACCGTCAATCCCGCTCCTGAGGACCACGGCATCGTATTCCGCCGTGTCGATTTGGAGGGTCAACCAATGATTCCCGCTCTGTGCGAGTATGTTACTGACACCTCTCGCGGCACAACCATTGAGATAGACGGCGTGCGTATCAGCACCATTGAGCACATTATGTCTGCCCTTTGGACTATGGGTTGCGACAACGCTTTGATTGACATTGACAATACCGAGACCCCTATTATGGACGGCTCTGCCAAGGCTTATGCCGAGGGTATCGGTCAGGTTGGTCTTGTTGAGCAGAATGCTGAGCGCCGCTACTACGAAGTTCGCGAGAAGCAGGTATATACCATTCCGGAGAAGGGTGTGGCTATTGTCCTCTACCCGGATGAGGAGTACACAGTCTCTGTTCATGTAGATTACAATTCAAAGGTTGTGGGCAACCAATATGCCGTACTCACTCCCGAGGACGACTACGCAACAAAGATTGCCAACTGCCGCACATTTGTCTTCCTGCACGAACTTGAGCCTCTGTTTAAGATGAACCTCATCAAGGGTGGCGACCTGGACAACGCTATCGTTGTAGTCGAGAACCCCGTATCTGACGAGCAGTTGGAGCACTTGAAGAGCATCTTCAATAAGCAGGATATCCGCGTAACCGGCGGTTACTTGAACAACCTTGAACTTAGAGCCAACAACGAGCTTGCCCGTCACAAGTTGCTTGACCTTCTTGGTGACTTTGCGCTGCTCGGTATGCGCATCAAGGGCCGTGTATGGGCAACTCGTCCGGGCCACTTCGCGAACACAGAGTTTATGAAGCAAATTCACACCACCATCCGTCGTGAGGGTGTTAAGCCACGCTTCAAATATAACGCTCGCATCGCGCCTGTATATGACACCAACGAGATCCGCGAGATGTTGCCACACCGCTTCCCATTCCTGATGGTTGACCGCATATTCCACATTGACGGCACATCAATCGGCGGCATAAAGAACATCACAGCCAACGAGCCATTCTTCCAGGGTCACTTCCCTGAGGAGCCTGTTATGCCTGGCGTTCTTATTGTCGAGGCTATGGCTCAATGTGGTGGCATTTTGGCACTTAGCCAGGCCGAGGAGAAGGGTAACTACTCAACCTACTTCTTGCGCATAGACAATGTACGCTTCAAGCACAAGGTGACCCCTGGTGACACTCTGCAATTAGAGTGCGAGTTGGCAGCCCCTATGCGTCGCGGTATTGCGCAGATGGTCTGCAAGGCATTTGTTGCCGGCACTTTGGTCTGCGAGGCCGAGCTGATGGCTCAAATCGCTAAGAATAAGGAGTAACTTCATCACTACTAAACTAACAGATATTAACATTGCATTTTGTAACTAAATTTGAACATATAAACTATGATTAGCCCACTTGCTTATGTGCATCCGGATGCACAAATTGGTAACAATGTAACTGTAGAGCCTTTTGCATATATTGCAGGCGATGTTGTTATTGGCGACGATTGCTGGATTGGCCCGGGTGCTGTTATTCACGACGGCGCTCGCATCGGTAAGCGTTGTAAAATTCACACCGCAGCCTCAATCTCTTGTCTTCCACAGGATTTGAAATTCCGTGGCGAGAAGACCACAGCCGAGATTGGCGACGATAATGACATTCGCGAATATGTAACCATCAGCCGCGGTACTGCTTCACGCGGCAAGACCGTTATCGGCAACGGCAACCTCTTTATGGCCTATGTCCATGTTGCTCACGACGATGTTATCGGTAGCCACTGTGTTGTAGCAAACCGTTGCTCTTTTGCCGGTGAGGTAGAGGTTGGCGACTGGGTAGTAATTGGCGGTCACTGCGCTATCCACCAGTGGGTAAAGATTGGCGACCATGTAATGCTTCAGGGTGGCTGTCTGCTCTCAAAGGATGTGCCGCCGTATATCACCGTTCGCAGCGACACCTCAAGCTATGCAGGTCTGAACCGTATCGGCTTGGAGCGTCGAGGCTTTACAAAGGAGCAGCTTGACAACCTTACTCAAACCTGCCGTCTGCTCTTCCAGAGCGGTATGAACTACCTCAATGCTTGCAACGAGGTTGAGGCACAGGTTGAGGCTACCCCTGAGCGTGACGCGTTGTTGGAGTTCATCCGCAACTCTCAGCGTGGCGTTATCAAGCCTTACACTTCGTCTAAATAGCGGTAGCCGGCATAAGCCGGCTACCTCAAAACTCATACAACTATGAAACGACTTGGTTTTATTCTTCTAAGCGCACTCGGTTTTTCCGGATGTGGCGATGTTGCCGGCGGCGATGATGGTCGCAAACCCGGCTCAAAGGACCCCGACAACCAAATGTGTATGTACGGCACCCCTACGGTGGAGTATATTGTCAAGGGCAGGGTTACCGATAGCAATGGAGTGCCTATTAAGGGAATTGTTGTAGGCTCTGAACAGGTTTCATCGTTCGATAATGGCGAGCCTCTGTCTGCCGTAACAAACGACAAGGGCGAGTTTGCGACAAATGCTGTCAAGGAGGTGAGCATAAACGGCATTTTGACCTTTACCGATACTGACGGTGAGGCAAATGGTGGAGAATTTGCCTCAAGGAACATCGAGCTGTCCACTCTGCCAAAGAGTAAAACCCAAAAGGGCGATGGTGCTTGGTTTGGAGGTAGCTATGAGGTTACTGCCGATGTAAAACTCGAGAAAAAGTAGTTATGAGAAAGTTGTTGTTTCTATTTTTAGCACTATTGTGTTCTGTTGCCACATCGTGCAACCCTGACAAGAAAGAGACCCCTGCTCCAAATGAAAAGGAGGAGGTGGGAAGCAATAACAATCCGACCGACCGCATAGAGCCACACGCTGCAGACGAAGGTATTTATGAGGAGGGTAGATAAACTCGGCTTAAGGCGTAGATTGGCGCTTGAGATATGGCGCAAGTTGGAGGGTGACATTACAAAAAGTCACCCTCTGCGTCAACTTTTTTGGGAGTGTACGCTGCGTTGCAACCTCAACTGTCGCCACTGCGGTAGCGACTGCAAAACCTCAGCCCAACACAAAGATATGCCTCTTGCCGACTTCTTGGGTGTGCTTGACAACATCGCTGCACACACAAATCCTCACAAGGTCTTTGTCATTATAACGGGAGGTGAGCCTCTTATGCGCACCGACCTTGAGCAGTGTGGTCGCGCGATATACGACAAGGGCTTTCCGTGGGGTATGGTAACAAATGGCTTGGCTATGACCCGCAAGCGCTTTGATGCCCTATTGGCATCGGGTATGCACTCAGCTACCGTGTCGCTTGACGGCTTAGAGGAGGATCACAACAATATGCGAGGCAACAACAACTCCTTCAGCGCAGCATCCAATGCTATAGCGATGATGGCGTCTGAAAGGGATTTTGTCTTCGATGTTGTTACCTGCGTAACACAGCGCAACATAGACAAGCTTGACGCTATAAAGGAGCATCTGCTATCGCTCGGATGCACAAATTGGCGACTATTTACGGTCTTTCCTGCGGGTCGTGCAGCGTCGGATGCAGAGCTACAGCTCTCACGCGAGCAACTGCACCAACTGATGCAGTATATAGTCAACACACGCAAGGAGGGTCGCATATCGGTACAATATGGTTGCGAGGGCTTCTTAGGCGCCTATGAGGGCGATGTGCGCGACCGTTTCTTCAGTTGTCAGGCGGGTGTAACTGTCGGCTCAGTACTTATTGACGGCTCAATATCGGCCTGTGCGAGTATCCGAGCCAACTACAATCAGGGCAACATCTACCAGGATGATTTCTGGGATGTTTGGACCACGCGCTACGCACCATTCCGCAACCGCGAATGGATGCACAAGGATGAGTGTGCAGAGTGCAAATTTTTCCGCTACTGCAAAGGCGGAGGTATGCACCTAAGAGATGAAGATGGCAAACTGATGTTTTGCCACATAAAACGAATGAAATAGAGAAAAATATGACAAAAATTAAGGGAAGAACCGAGATTGCCGAGCTTGGCCAGTTCGGTTTGATTGATGAACTAACAGCGCCATTTACCCCCAAAGTCAAGAGTACGATTAAGGGCGTGGGGGACGATGCGGCTGTAATAGAGGCATCAAAAAGCACAGCGCTACTGCTCTCTACCGACACTATGGTTGAGGGCATAGACTTTGACTTGACATACTTTCCGCCAAAGCATCTGGGCTACAAGGCTGTAACAAAGGGTATCAGCGACATTGTGGCAATGAACGCCCTGCCTGAGCAGATTACCATATCGCTCGCCATATCGTCTAAGATTTCGGTTGAGTTTCTCAAGGATTTCTACGCAGGCGTAGAGTTTGCTTGTCGCGAGGCGAAGGTTGATTTGGTTGGCGGCGATACGGTTGCCTCAATCAATGGTCTTGTTATAACTATCACCGCGACAGGTCGTGCAAAAAAAGAGAAGGTGGTATATCGTAGCGGCGCAAAGTTGCACGATTTAATCTGTATCACAGGCTCACTCGGAGCGCCATTTTTAGGTCTTAAGCTACTTCAGCGCGAGAGCCGCGTATTAGAAGGCGTTGTGGGCGAGAAGCCTCAATTTGAGGGTTTTGAGTACCTATTGGAGCGCTACCTCAAGCCTCGCGCACGATATGACATCATTGAGTCGCTTGCCGAGGAGGGCATTGTACCGACCTCTATGATTGACATCAGCGACGGCCTTGCTTCAGACCTTATGCAGATTTGTCGCTCGTCGCTCTGCGGTGCGCGAATATACTTGGAGCGTATGCCTATTGCCCGTCAATGCTCTCAATTAGGCGAGCAGATGCATATCGACCCTATAACTGCGGCCCTCAATGGTGGCGAAGATTATGAGCTACTCTTTACCCTGCCTCTTGAGATGCGCGAGAAGGTGGCTTCGATAGGTTGTATTGACATAATCGGCCACATTACCGAGCCTCAGACAGGCTGCTTCCTTGTAACACCTGACGGCAGCGAGATTGAGTTGCGCGCTCAAGGTTTTGTTCGCAAGCAGGAGTAACAAACAGCTAAAAAGCACAAATAAATAGGGTGTCCGCAAAAAGTGGACACCCTATTCTCGTCTTATTTTTTCAATTTTCTTTTTTCTCCTCTGCTTGCAGCAACTTTCTGGATATCGCTATCGTCAAATAGGCTTGCCAATGCTGCTCTGGTTGTTTGTCTAAGTGGTTCTACTAATGATCTTCCTCTACTAAATATATTGCTTATTGACGACGCTGTTTCCTCCTTCTTTATGTCGTCATACATACTTCTAAAACCTCTATTCAATGTCAACTCGTTCTCTTCAACATCCTTAGTATAGTAGCCTCTGTCACTCTTAAATCTTAATTCATCTCTACTTGGTGCACTCTCTACACCAATACCAAATGAAGAGGCGGTCATAAGCATTACTCTATTTAACTCATCGGGTCTCTGGCTGAGGTACTCAATTACAGCCTTTCGCTCCTCAACGGTTATATCCTTACTTGATTGTGAGTAGTTTACTAATAACTCTTCACTAATTTTAATGTTTGTCATTGTTTATTTAATTAGTTAAACATTCGTGTTTTATCTAAAAGAGGGCAGTTTGCCTGCCCTCTGTGGGGCTTATTCCAAAATGCAAGGGTCAATTTGGCACATCAACTGTTTGAGTTTGGCACGCAGACGCTTGCGACGGGCATTGATATTGTTCACCGTAGCGAGCTTATCTTCCATACCGCGACTCAGATAATACTCGTTGACCTTGCGAACAATATAATTGGTGCTGTGACACTCATCGTCATCATTCACCAGACAGAGAGCTACAATCTTATCGACCTCGTCATCAAGACGGGTAATGGCGTCATACAACACCGCAAGCTTGTAGTTCAGGCGATAGTTGCTCTGGGTAGGCATCACCGCAAGAGCCTTCTCATAATCGGCACACTTAACACGACAACCCAACTTAACCAATGTGCGAATAAAGTAGTGGTAGGCAGTCTGGTTGACAAACCAATTGTAGAAGGTCTTATCAAAGACCTTGTCGGTTGCCAACTTGACAACATTGCCCTCCTCGTCACGAGGTTGGCCCTTGAACGAACGCAACGCCTTCCAATTATCCTCACGCATCTTCTCATACAGAGAGTCGAGCAGATAGAGGAAGTGGCGCTCAGCGTCATAACGACCTGCGAGCTTTAATACCTTGTAGTAGAGGTGGTCGTAGTAACTCTTACCAAGGCACTGGTGGAAATTCATCAGGAAATAGAATGCGCTATCATCTCCTGAGAGGGTGGACACAATCAATTGGCGAGTGGTCATCTTCTCGTAGCCGCAGCCGCCTACTGCGGAGAGTTTGTGAGGGTCTTCAATGCGTGTCATATATATTGTGCGGTTTAAGTGGTGTTTAGCTATTTGTGTGCAAGAGCCCCTTTGCGGAGCGTTCTACCTTTATAGATACATAAAGGTACAAATTATTATCCTAAATCTTAAAATTGTGTTAACTTTTTTTCAAAAAAAAATCGGGCCGCCGAATAGCAGCCCGAAAAATTATACTTTTTCGACTCTATTCGATATCTATTTGCGACACTTCGTCAACTCCCTCGATATTCTCGATAGAGTGCATCGCCATCTCAAGTTCGCCCAAAGAGTGGATAGAGAAGTCGATTGTGCAGACGCCGATATGGTCAACTGTCTCTGTTGTGATGCTACCCATAGAGAGGTGGAGCTTCTCGGTTATGCACTCAATAAGGTCTGAGAGCAGATGGAAGCGGTCGATACCTCTGATACGGATACGCACAGGATAGAGCCTATCGGGGCGCACATCAAAGTTAATCTTATCCTTCACGATACTCTCACCACACTCCGAAGCGAGGCGAATAGCCTTAGAGCAGTCGCGCTTATGCAACGAAATGACACCATCGTTATCCTTGAAGCCGACAATTTCATCGCCAGGGAGTGGGTGGCAAAGGTCACAACGACGATATTCAGGTTTTGCCTGCTTGGCGTAGTAGTTGGCAATAGCGCGCTTAGCCTTTACGGTACAAACCGCATCGAGCCAGCTCTGCTCGGGGTGCATATCTTCGTTAGTAAAAATCTCCACGCAGTCACCGCGCTGAAGTAGTGTTGTAACAGAACTTAGGCGACCATTGATACGGGCATAGTGAGCGTGCATACCGATGTTACTATGGACAGCAAAGGCAAAATCCAATGCGGTAGCCTTCTTTGGCAGGATTATAGGCTTCGCATCGGGCGTAAAGACCTGAATATCATCATTATAGAACGACGCTGCAATATCATCCATAAAGATATTATCGTCGTCGATATTCTGATCCTTCAGCATCATCGACATACGCTTAATCCAGTCTATAATTCCCTGCTTTACATCCAAATCTTCGATAGCACAACCAAGCGTTGAGCAGCGCAGCATCTGCTCGGAAGAGATATGGAACTCCTCCCACGCACCACCGTCGCCCAGCAGCTTGATATGCAACGAGCGATATCCGTTCTCCTTTGCCGCGTTGATATAGTTCGACACGCTACCCGGGCGCTCCTTAAAGTGGTTGGTAAGCACCGAATAGATTTTCAGAGCATACTCCTTCTCGCCTATATCGTCAGTTGGAGAGTATATGATACGAATATAGTAACGACCCGGAATGTGGTAGAAGTCGCACTTTTTCTCCTTCATCTTGCGATAAATACTGTAAGGCGTGCGATATCGCACCTCAATGCGGGCATCCAAACCATATCGCTTGAAAATATCCTCAATCTTTGCGATATAGCCATCCATATAGCCCTTCATACGCATCTTGTCGGCAGCGATATAGCCCTCCAGACGAACATAATCGCGCTCACATCGATAGCGGAACGAGAGATCCTCCAGCTCGCTCTTGATATGGTACAATCCCAAACGATTGGCTATAGGGGCATAGAAGTAGTCGGTCTCGCCTGCGATTTTCATCTGCTTATCCGGACGCATACTGCTCAGCGTACGCATATTGTGCAAGCGGTCGGCAAGTTTGATAAACAGGGCGTTGATATCGTGATTTACCGAGCCTAAAATCTGGCGATAGACACTAATCTGCTTCGAGCGATTGTTTCCACCCGACGATGGCTCCTTGGTTACAACTTTAACCAACTGACCCACTCGGCTACCAAATAGGCGGCTAATCTCCTCAATTTTGTAGCAGGTATCCTCCACCACATCGTGTAGGAAAGCAGCGATGATAGCATCGGCGCACAACTCCAACTCTTCAGCCACAATGCGGGCCACAGCAATGGGGTGTATGATATAAGGCTCGCCACTCTTGCGCACCTGCTTTGCGTGCGCGTGCGAAGCCAATGCATAAGCTCGGCGCACCCGAAGCATATCCTCCTCAGAGAGGCGCTTCTCAAGCGACGCAAACAAAGCACTCACGCTCTGCTCTATTTTCTCAACATAATTCATAGCACTTCTTTTTTCTCAATAACAAAGAGTCCTATAACTCGGTATTTCTTACACTTGTCTAAAGATTTTTCTTTGCACGCTTAGCCATAGCCGAAGCAAAGACAAAATCGTTAAGTTCGGGATTGTCAGCACTTAAAATCTGCTCATTTGAGCCCTCCCACCACTTGTTACCGCCGTGAATATAGACAATCTTCTCGCCAATCTCCATAACGGAGTTCATATCGTGGGTATTGATGATAGTGGTAATATTAAATTCGCGCGTGATGCTCTGTATCAGGTTGTCAATAACGATACTCGTCTGCGGATCAAGGCCCGAGTTGGGCTCATCGCAAAATAGATAGCGCGGATTGAGAACAATAGCTCTGGCAATAGCCGCACGCTTAATCATACCGCCCGACAACTCCGATGGATACAAATGGGGCGCGTGCGAAAGCTCTACACGCTCAAGGCAGAACTCTACGCGCTCACGCTTCTGAGCCTCGCTCTGGTCAGTAAACAGGTCAAGAGGCAACTTGACATTCTCATATACCGTAGCCGAGTCTATAAGCGCACCGCCCTGGAAAATCATACCTATATCCTTACGGATAGCCTTGCGCTGCTTAAAATTTAGGTCGGTGTAGCAGACATCATCAAAGAAAATCTGCCCAGAGTCAGGCTCGTGCAACCCCACCAAAGTCTTGAGCAGCACAGTCTTACCCGAACCACTACGGCCAATGATAAGGTTGGTCTTGCCCGTCTCAAAGGTTACACTTATGTCGTTGAGCACCGTACGGCCATCAAAAGTCTTGAATATATTTTGACACTTAATCATCGCATTATCTGGGTTAGGATAAGGTTGAAAATCATAATCATAA